>CAMUQM010000004.1 GCA_947095945.1 uncultured Prevotella sp. | reverse complement strand
GTTCTGAGATAAGATATAGCTTTGTTCGATCAACATATTTGTAGGGAAAGTATTCCAGTAGGTCACGATAGGTATGGATTCCAAGCTCTTTGCCCAGAATCTCCTTGCGGTGTGGACCTACACCCGGTAAATACATTATGTCTTGCGATAGTATATCCATTAATCTAATTCATAATTCATAATTCACAATTCATAATTATGATTACTGATGTTTGCTTTTTTATAAAACATATAACTGATAAACTCGTTCACTCACCTATTCGTTCACTTCTTAGCTCGTTCACTTCCTCACTTGTTTTCGACCCTCTTTTAGCATGCAACGGTGTATAAATAAAGTCGTTCTTCAGCCTTCTTATTCACGTTAGAATTTACCTATTGTGAATTATTTTCATGAAAATAAATAGTTTTCTTCATGACGATAAATAATTTTCTTCATGAAAATAAATAGTTTTCTTCATGAAAATAATTTAGAAGAAAGATTCTTCTGTAAGAAAGAACGAGGGTAAACAGCAGGGCAGACATCCTTTAAAATCTGCTGAAATACCAACTTTTGACTCCTCTGTATTAACAAACGTAGGGACACACTATCCGTGTGTCCGATACGAAATATTCAAGGTTAACGCACAAGCTATGCGTCCTTACAGATTGTCAATGATGTTATTTATTGTCCCTTACGGTCAATCTTCTTATTCAAAAGGGTTACGGTTTACTCCAAATAGGTGTAACCATAGAGTCCGCTGCGGTAGTTACTGAGGAATTCTTTACCCTCCTCAAGTGAAATCTTACCCTGCTTAACACTCTTTGTTACCCAAATCTCAAGCTGGCGAACGAGCTTCTTTGGATTATACTGTACGTACTCCAAAACCTCTTCTACGGTCTCACCATCAAAAATCTGATCGATATGATAGTGACCATCCTTCACCGAAATATGTACCGCATTGGTATCTCCGAAGAGATTGTGCATATCACCTAAGATTTCTTGATAAGCACCAACGAGGAAGACACCGAGGTAGTAAGGCTCGTTCTTTTTCAGTGTATGGATTGGAAGAACATGACTACTACGACCCATTGCTACGAAGTTTGAAATCTTACCGTCGCTATCACAGGTGATATCCTGCAATGTAGCGTTACGTGATGGACGCTCATTGAGTCGTTGGATCGGCATTACTGGGAAGAGTTGATCAATCGCCCAACTGTCAGGAAGAGACTGGAAGAGAGAGAAGTTACAGAAGTATTTATCTGCAAGAAGCTTGTCCATATTGCGCAACTCGTCTGGAACATGCTTCATATTCTTTGCCAGATTGTTGATTTCATGGCATACACTCCAATACATCGCCTCAATCTCAGCACGTGTCTTCAGGTCGACCAAACCATGAGAGAACAACTCTAAGGCTTCCTCACGAATCTGTTCTGCATCGTGCCAGTCCTCTAACATATTACGAGCATCAAGGTTGTCCCATATATCATAGAGGTCTTTTACCAACTGATGGTCTGTATCCTTTGCCTCAAAGTCTTCTGACATTTCAGGCAGAGAAGCTGTTTCAAGCACATCAATCACAAGGACAGAATGGTGAGCAGAAAGACTTCTACCGCTCTCGGTGATGATGTTTGGATGTGGAATATCGTTCTTATTGGCTGCATCGACAAAGGTATAGACACAGTCGTTGACATATTCTTGGATGCTATAGTTGACAGAACTTTCGCTACTTGCAGAACGGGTACCATCATAGTCGACACCTAAACCACCGCCACAGTCAACGAAGTCAACATTATAACCCATCTTTCTAAGATTCACATAATACTGTGCAGCCTCGTTGAGAGCTGTCTGAATACGACGAATCTTCGTAATCTGTGAACCAATATGGAAGTGGATAAGATGCAGGCAATCGTGCAATCCCTTGTTATCAAGGGTCTCTAATGCTTGCAGGAGTTCAGAAGAAGTAAGACCAAACTTAGAAGCATCGCCACCACTATCAGCCCATTTACCAGACCCACTTGATGCAAGTTTGATGCGAATACCGAGGTTTGGCTTTACGTTCAACTTCTTTGCAGCACGTGCGATAAGGTCAATTTCGTTGAGTTTCTCCACTACGATGAAGATACGCTTACCCATTTTCTGTGCTAACAGAGCCAATTCAATATAACTCTGATCCTTATATCCGTTACAGATAATAAGTGAATCGCTCTGACACTGTACGGCAATTACAGCGTGCAACTCAGGCTTTGAACCAGCTTCCAGACCCAAGTTAAACTTACGTCCATGAGAGATAATCTCCTCAACCACTGGCTGCATCTGGTTTACCTTAATAGGATAGATGATGAAGTTCTCTGCTTTGAAGTCATACTCTTTCTTTGCCTTTTCAAAGCAAGAGGATGTTTTCTCAATACGATTATCGAGAATATCTGGAAAACGGAGCAACACTGGAGGTGTCACATCGCGCAGAGCGAGTTCGTCCATAACATCACGCAAATCAATTTCTGTATTGTCCTTACAAGGAGTTACAAAGACATCACCCGCATTGTTAATACCAAAGTAAGATGTACCCCATCCTGAGATGTTATACAGCTCTTGAGAATCTTCAATCGTCCACTTTTTCATTTCTATTCTTCTGTCCCTATATATAATCTTGAATTAATCAATATATTTGTTTTGAGAGCTTGTTTTTCAGCTACTGAATATCAGCTGTTTTATCACTGTTTTTTAGGTTTGTCCAACTTTAATAGTTCGCAAAGTTGATTGACCGAAATCTGTATTTTGTCGTAACTATCCATAAGACTCACGTCAAGAACGTGCTTTGCCTTTATATAGAAAGGTTCACGATGCTTCAGTTGTTCGCGAATAAACAGGTTTACTTCGTCAGGTGTTTTGTTGAGCAAAAGGGGTCTTACAGACTTTCCCATTAGCAGATGCTTGTAAAGAACATCTGTCTCTGCTTTCAAATAAACCGTCTCTGCCTGTCCATTCATATACTCCATATTATCAAAGAAACATGGAGTTCCACCACCACAAGAGATAATAACATTCTCAAATTCAGCCACCTCGTGAAGCATTGACTGTTCAATCATACGGAAGCCGTCTTCTCCCTTTTCATCGAAGATTTGCTTCACCGTCTTGCGCATTCGGCTCTCTATGTACCAGTCTAAGTCGTAAAACGGAATATTCAACTCCTTTGCTAAAGCCCGACCAACAGTCGTCTTTCCAGATCCCATATAGCCGATGAAAATAATGCGAAGCGGTTTGTACTTTTCTGTATGTTCTGTCATACTCACGTTATATTTATCATCCACCCTATAGTCTGTCGTTATCAGGCTATGTGGTGGATGTCTTCCTTTCCCTTATAGGTGAGTCTATCTTCAATTACTTCTTACGCTTAGGCTCTGGAGCATTCTTTACGATGTCCATACACTGTTCGTATGTAAGTTCTGCAGCCTTCTCATGAAGTACCTTTGGCATACGGTAGTTCTTACCATCATAAGCAATATAAGGACCGTAACGACCATTCATCACCTCCATCTTAGCATCTTCCTCGAAGGTCTTCAAGTGACGTTGTGCATCTTGCAAACGCTTCTTCTGGATGAGGTTGATAGCAGCATCAAGACTGATGGTGAGTGGGTCTTCCTCCTTTGGCAGCGATGTATACTTCTTATCATGAAGCACGTAAGGACCAAATCGGCCTGCGCCAATAACGACGTCTGTACCCTCGAACTGACCAAGATTGCGTGGCAACTTAAACAATTCCAAAGCCTCATCAAGCGTGATTGTCTCCATACTCTTATCAGAAGGAAGTTGTGAGAAACGTGGTTTGTCCTCATCATCAGCACTACCAATCTGTACCACTGGACCGAAACGACCAATCTTTACAAATACAGGTTTGCCTGTTGCTGGATCAATACCCAGTTCACGTTCACCTGCTTTATGCTCAGAACGAGCATTCATGACCTTCTCTACCTCTGGTTCAAAGCCTTGATAGAAGGCTTTCATCTCCTTATTCCACTCTGCTTTTCCCTCTGCAATCTTATCAAACTCCTGCTCAACCTTAGCGGTGAAGTTGTAATCCATGATATCTGGGAAGTTATTCATAAGGAAGTCGTTTACCACGATACCGATGTCAGTTGGGATAAGTTTACCCTTATCAGCACCAGCCATTTCCTTCTTAGTCTTGGATGTAATCTTCAATCCAAGCAATGAATCAATAACATACTTGCGCTCTTCACCCTTACGATCACCTTTCTGTACATATTCACGCTGCTGGATAGTAGAAATCGTTGGGGCGTAAGTTGATGGACGACCAATGCCGAGTTCTTCAAGTTTACGTACAAGACTTGCTTCCGTGTAACGATTTGGACCCTGCGAATAACGCTCTGTTGATACAATTTCACGACGCTCCAATTCCTCACCTTCATGCATTACTGGCAGTGCATGTGAGAACTCCTCGCTGTTTTCATCATCGTCAGTTGACTCGTGATATACCTTCAAGAAGCCTTCAAAAGCAACAACTTCTCCATTCGCAATAAACTGCAAATCAGTGGTGTTCTTACCATCTTCAGACTCAAGAGATATGTTTACTGTAGTCTTCTCTATCTGTGCATCAGCCATCTGTGAAGCAATAGTACGCTTCCAAATAAGGTCATATAAACGCTTTTCCTGACTTGTTCCTTCGATAGAAACATTGTCGATATAAGTTGGACGGATAGCCTCGTGCGCTTCTTGAGCACCCTTACTATGTGTCTGATACTTTCTTACTTTGCCGTAATTCTCACCATAGAGTCGCTCAATCTCAGCCTTACAGTTATTGATAGCCAAAGCAGAGAGATTCACACTATCGGTACGCATGTAGGTAATACGACCTGCCTCGTACAATCTCTGGGCAACCATCATCGTCTGACTTACGGTAAATCCGAGCTTTCGTGCTGCTTCCTGTTGGAGCGTTGAGGTGGTAAATGGAGGAGCTGGAGTACGCTTCAAAGGCTTCTTGGCAATCGAAGAAACCTTAAATTTCGAAGTCTTACACAATTCAAGAAACTCTAATGCTTCCTCATGTGTCTTGAAACGCTTGCTCAACTCTGCCTTCATCTCATTCTTTGAACCGTCCTCACTGGTAACAGCGAAGACTGCGTTCAAGCGATAGTAAGGCTCAGAATTGAAGTTCTGTATCTCACGTTCGCGTTCAACAATCAATCTAACGGCAACGCTCTGTACACGTCCTGCACTCAACGCTGGTTTCACCTTGCGCCACAACACTGGTGAAAGGCGGAAGCCTACCAAGCGGTCGAGTACTCGACGAGCCTGCTGTGCGTTCACAAGATTCATATCCAAACGACGTGGTGACTCGATAGCTTTCAATATAGCTGGCTTGGTAATCTCATGGAAAACAATGCGATTTGTTTTATCTTCATCCAATCCCAGCACCTCACAAAGGTGCCAGCTGATAGCCTCTCCCTCACGGTCCTCATCGGAAGCTAACCAAACTTTCTCAGCAGATTTTGCACTCTTCTTCAGTTCACTGACCACTTTCTTCTTCTCATCAGGGATTTCGTAGTCAGGATTTAACGTGTCGAGGTCAATGCTAAGTTCCTTTTTCTTCAGGTCACGGATATGTCCATAAGATGACATCACCTTATAGTCCTTACCGAGAAACTTCTCAATGGTCTTAGCCTTTGCCGGGCTCTCTACTATTACCAAGTTTTCTTGCATAATCAATCTTGTACATTTTTTCAAGGGCGCAAAAGTACTTAAACTTTTTGCTTACACCTTATATAATAGGCAAAATTTCTACTTTTTTAAGTTTTCCGACTCCATTTGTAGAAAATCATGTAGTGCCTGACGGATAGAACGAAGCCCAAACTGCTCGGTGTGAATCTCTGATAAAGGTAGCCATATAGCCTCTTCCACATCATCAGCAGCCTTGAGAACAGTCTCATCCTCAACCTTGCAGACAAAGAAGGCATCAAGTGTAGGAATATCAAAATCGCTGTAACGATACTTATTCGGAAGTGAACAGAAGTAGCGTTTCTCTTTGATAACGAGGTTTGTTTCCTCTTTCACCTCGCGTATCAACGCCTCACCTATCGTCTCACCAATATCACAGAATCCGCCAGGAAGATCCAAAGTTCCACGTCCCGGGTCGAACTTTCTACGAGTAACAAGCAGTTCACCCTGCTCATTCAGAATAAATGCTGCAACTGCAGAACTTGGGTTTAAGAAATACTCAAAGCCACAACTCTCACAGTGTTTACTCTTTTCACTCTGCTCAACAAAGTGCTTACTTCCACATACGGGACAATACCGAAATTTATCTAATACGTGCATCTTGAGATTGTATATTGTTCTTGAACATCGATGTAACCATTTAAAAAGCTAATTAAAAGGTAGTTGTTAACAGTCATACGAAATTATTAAAATTCGTTTATACTCTATACCTTTTATTATTTCTGCTTGCAAATATACTAAAAACTCTAAACATCTACTATTGAAATCGTATCTTTTTGTTAACTTTGCAACTATACGTTCAAAATCATACGATTTATTCCTCTTCTTATTACAGTAACGTGTTGTTTTCTGTAAATCAATTATCTACCCAAATATCGTAGAAAAGAAGAGGATATAAACGTACAAAACAAATAAACAGAGTATAGAATGAATTTTAAAAAACTTTTCCTCGTAATGGGGTTGGCCACTGCCACTATGACAATGTCGGCTCAAAGTGTCTTCGACATTAAACTTTATAATGGACGTCCACCTTACGATAATGGTGATCCAAACGACTCTGCCAAGGTTCGCGTATTCCTTCCTATGGAGAAACAAGCTACTGGTCGTGCTGTAGTTATCTGTCCGGGTGGTGCATACGAGACCCTTTCTATGGAGAAAGAAGGCTACGATTGGGGAGAGTTCTTCCAGAATCAGGGTATTGCAGCCATTGTTTTAAAGTATCGTATGCCACATGGTCAGCCAGAAGTTCCTATTTCTGATGCAGAACAGGCTATGAAACTCGTACGTTTGAATGCAACAAGCTGGAAGATTAATCGTAATGATGTTGGTATCATGGGATTCTCTGCTGGTGGCCACCTCGCTGCAACTATCGCAACAAGAAGTCAGGGTGAGGCAAAGCCTAACTTCCAAATTCTCTTCTACCCTGTCATCTCAATGATGGAAGGTTATGGTCATGGCAAAAGCCGTCAGAACTTCCTTGGCAAGAGTCCAAGCAAGCGTGACGAGAAGAAATACAGTGCTGATATGAACGTGAGTCGTGTTACTCCACGCACTTTCATTGCACTCAGCGACGATGACGATTCTGTTCCACCAGCAAATGGTGTGAACTTCTACACAGAGTTATACCGCAATGACGTTCGTGGGTCTCTCCACGTTTACCCTGGTGGTGGCCATGGTTGGGGCAGCAAGATTGGCTTCCGCTACCATGAGGAAATGATGATGGACTTGAAGGCATGGTTGAAGAGTTTCTAAACCTATTCTAACCTTATCCATCAATGAGATAAACGCAATTCGATTCATTAGAATTTGAATGGATTATACACAATATAACAAAGGGATACACAGGCTGTGTATCCCTTTTTCTTGTCTTTCCTTTCTTATCTAAAGGTGATAAATAATCGCTGTACTAATGCTCCGCACCATTGGTGTTTGGCGTTAGCACAATTCGTGTTAGGTATCAACACCATTGGTGCGGAGCATTACTCTCCCAATAATTTACGACTAAAATGAAGGCTAATCACCATTAGAATGAGTGCGCTCACAGACTTTATATACCGTTATTGCTATGACACGGCAATAAAAGTGATCACACACTCTTCAGCAACATCATCACAACGAAAAGAGAGTCAAGCCCTTCTTCTTCCATATCACATCAAGAAAAAGCTTTGACTTGACTCCCTATAACCTCTTCAACTCCAACAATTCCTAATATTGCGGAGCCTTAGAAGAACTTAATATTCATCTACTTTCAGTTCCTTACGATAATCGTTTAGGCGTTTCATCAGCTGCTTTGTAACCTTCTCTGTACCCTTCTTGCCGTAGATGTTATTCAACTCGTCTGGGTCATTCTGCAGGTCATAAAGTTCATAGTAACTTACGTCAGGATCCTCGTTGAAGTAGTTTGTTGCATAGAGATAACGCAAACAGTTATTCTCGCTTGTACCTGCAATATTCTGGTACTTATTCTCCTCCACAGCACGCATACCACCCTTACCATAGAAATAGATAAGCTTATAGCGGTCAGTACGTACACCATCGTGCTTACGAACAAGGTGATAAGTAGGATAGTCGTAGTAGTGATAATACAAATCCTTACGCCAGTTCTTTGGCTTCTCACCTGCAAGCAGTGGCTGCAGAGGCTTACCAGTCATCTCCTTAGGCTGCTCTACACCAGCAAAGGCAAGGAAAGTTGGTGCAAAGTCGATGTTCTGTACCATGTCCGTATTCTCACTTCCTGCCTTTATATGACCCGGATAGCTGATGATAAGTGGTGTATGGAACGACTCCTCATACATGAAACGCTTATCAAACCATCCGTGCTCTCCCATATAGAAGCCCTGATCAGAGGTATAGATAACAACTGTATTCTTATCTAAGTTATGTGCTTCAAGATAATCCAGCAGCTGTCCTACACTCTCATCTACCGAAGCAATGACAGACATATAGTCACGAATATAATTCTGATATTTCCATACTGCAAGCTCCTTACCAGACAGCTTAGCCTCGATGAAACGGCGGTTTCTTGGCATATAATACTTATCCCACGCCATTCTTTGTGCTGGTGTCATACGTCCAAGTTCACCCATCAAACCAGAATAAGACGACATACTCTCTACGTCTGACGTATCGAGAAGTTCTGGGATTTTGAAGTCTAAGATTAACTCCATATCCTTTTCAATATTCATCTTCTGTGTTCTGGCAGCCGAACCACGGTTCTCATAGTTATCCCAGAAGGTCTTTGGCAATGGGAACTCTACCCCATCATACATTCCGATATGCTTTGGTTCAGCAAACCAGTTGCGATGTGGTGCCTTATGATGCACATACAAACAGAAAGGCTTATCCTTCTGACGCTTGTCGAGGAACTCTATTGCATGCTTAGTAGTCAGTGATGTAGCATAACCCATCTCCTGTTCATACTTACCATACTTGCCCGTCTTGCAGAAAGTAGGATTGTAGTATTTTCCCTGACCGTCAAGGATATGATAATAATCAAAGCCCTTTGGCTTACACATCATGTGCCACTTGCCCACGATACCAGTCTCATAACCCGCCTTCTGCATCAGCTCTGGAACAAAAGTCTTTGTCGTATCAATACCTTCCGCCAACTGTCTTTGCCCGTTCTGATGGCTATAAAGTCCTGTCATCAAGCAGGCACGACTTGGCGTTGACAATGAGTTCTCCACGAAACAGTTGCGGAAAAGCATTCCACGCTGTGCCAAACGATCGATGTTTGGTGTAGGAGCTAACTTCGAGATAGGACTACCGTATGCACTAATTGCCTGCATAGCATGGTCGTCACACATAATGTAAAGGATGTTAGGACGTGCCGCATCCTGTGCAAGCATCTTACCTTGAGCACACGACAGTGCTGCCAATGGCAAGATAGCTTTTGCAATGTTCTGATTCATATAGAATGGTTTTTAGATGTTTGTGTCTTATTACTCCCTTCCTTTCGGCATTGTGATCGGGAACAGAGGATTGTCAACATGCTCTTGATAGATAATCTTTACCATCTGATCAACTATCTCTGGGTGCTCTTTTGCAATGTCCTTATCTTCGTGCAAGTCTGTTACAAGATTATAAAGATGCGGTACACCACGGATAACAATCAGCTTCCAATCACCCATACGCACGGCAATCTGGTTGGTTTCTGCAAACTCCCAGTAAAGGTGCGAATGCTTCTTTTGTGCCTTTTCATCGCTCATCAAGGTGGGGAAAATAGAGATTCCATCGAAGTAATCGACAGTCTTTTTCTTATTGACATAGCGTTTTGGGAAGTTACGCATGCCTGCCACATCACAGAAAGTAGGCATCAGATCGTAGAAGGCAAATGGTAGGTCATTGATCACATTTGCCTTTATATGTCCTTTCCAGCGAGCAATGAATGGAATACGAATACCACCTTCATAGCACTGGCGTTTGAGTCCTCGTAGCTTACCATCACGATTAAAGAAAGTAGGGTCTGCTCCACCCTCCTCATGAGGACCATTATCACTGGTAAAAATAACAAGTGTGTTTTCTGCAAGTCCCTGCTCATCCAACGTGCGAAGTATTTCTCCTACATATGTATCAAGGCGCGTTATCATCGCAGCAAACTGTGCGTGTGTATGCACAACAGCGTTATAACGTGAGCCTTCCTGCCCTCCCCATGTCTTATCCTCAAAGAACTTCTTCTTGTAGAAAGCCAAAAGCGAGTCGTTAGGCTGTGCAAGTTCTGCATGAGGAAGCGTATAAGTGAATACTCCAAAGAATGGTTTGTCCTTGCTTTGTCGTTTCAACCAGTTCATAGCGTGCTGATGAATGAGGTCGGCTGAATAGTCTTTGCGCTGCGCATACTGCTCTCCAAACATCGGATAATCAATATTATTCTGCATTACTACACGTTTAACCGCACTGTCTCCACGCTCCCTGCTATATTCATTGAGGAAGTTTGGATAATAAAGATGTGCTTGGAACTGACAGATATAACCATAGAATTCATCGACACCACGCTTATCAGGAGTCGATGCAGAACCTTCGTAACCTCCAGCCCACTTACCAAACATACCCGTGCGATAGCCCTGTCCTTTCATTATCTCAGGCAGAATAACGTGCTCTGGATCGTAAGGATGTTGACCAACAACGCTGAAATCTCGGTTTTTACCATAATAAACAGGTTTACTTTGTGCCCAATACTCCTTGTTTCCACGCACTTCCGTATGACCTGAATGCTGTCCTGTCATAAAGCAGGCACGCGATGGAGCACTCACCGGAGCACCAGCATACGCCTGTGTGAAGCGCATACCCTCCTTTGCCATGCGGTCAATATTCGGTGTAAGGATGTACTGCTGTCCATAGCAACCAAGGTCACCATAGCCCATATCATCACACATAATGTAAATAATATTCGGACGTTGCTGGGTTTTCTGCGCTATCGCCTCAGCTTGTCCGCAAGCCAACGCTGCTATGGGCAGAAGTGTCTTTGTTAGGTTCGGATTCATAACTATGTTATACTTAGGTATTTTTATTTCTTGGATTTGGTCTTAGACTCTATAAACATAAATGAGCATACAAACTTACATAAAAAAAACGAAACAACAAACACTAACTTTGTAAATAAGGCAAGGTAGCTACAAACACAGCCTTATTCTGCTTTTTCGTTCTCTTTATTCTACTTTCTAACATCAGATGAAACCCTTACTTATTAGCATTAGGAGCATTTCTAAATCTTATACTAAGTTTGATTTCAGACTCTTTTCTGGTACTTTCGCAAATTATCTTCATAAAGAAAAAGATTTATTTTCATGAAAAGAAATATTTATTTTCATGAACAAAAATATTTTTTTCATGAAAATAATTCGAAGGAAATGAGGGTTTCAAAGAAAAGAACAACATAATATACATACTAAACTCATAAAGGAAAGAACACAAAAAAGCCTGAATTAATCGAAGAAAGAGAGTCTTTCTGCAATTAATTCAGACTAAAAATCATCCTGAAATCTTTATTCCTAAAACCTATTGAGAATATTATGATATATCTTTATTACCTCACCCTGAAATAACATAAAGCTCAGGGGCATGGCACTGCTTACTTAATTCTATCCAGTAGTTTCTTTGGAAGCTTTGGCATAGCACCATTCTGCGTGCAAACGTATGCACTGACATCAACTGCTAATTTATGAGCATCTGTGATAGGCATACCCGCAAGGATGGCAGAAGTAAAGGCACCCGTGAAAGAGTCACCAGCACCAACAGTATCAGCAACATCGACCTTTGGCGTTTCTTGGAACGACTTAAGATTTGGAGCAAACACATACGAACCGTTGACACCACAAGTCAGCACAAGCATATCAAGATTGTACTTTCCTAAAAGCAACCAACACTTATTCTCGATATCAAGACCCGGATAACCGAAAAGACGACCGATAGTAACAAGTTCCTCATCATTAATCTTGAGGATATTGGCATGCTGGAGCGAAGTGGTGATAACCTCCTTTGTATAGAAGTTCTGACGAAGATTGATATCAAATATCTTGAGACAATCCTTTGGCGTTGTTTCGAGGAATTTCTGTATCGTCTGACGGCTTACACTACTACGCTGTGCAAGTGAGCCAAAGCATACCGCACGACAATTCTTAGCAGCAGCTTCAATTTCAGGAGTGAAAGGAATATTATCCCAAGCTACACCTTCTTTGATATCATAGGTAGGTATACCCTCACTATCGAGCTCAACCTGTACTGTTCCTGTCTGATAATCCACCTCTGGCATCAGGTATTTTACACCTTTTTTATCGAATTCATCGAGTGTTTCCTTACCCAAAGCATCATTTCCGACAGCACTAATAGCCAACGAGTCATGCCCAAACTGTCCTGTATGATAAGCAAAGTTTGCAGGTGCACCACCCAACTTTCTACCTTCAGGAAGACAATCCCACAATGCCTCTCCGAGGCCAACGATTAACTGTTTCATATATCTTTCTATTTTCAGTTATTATTTTTAGAAGGGCTTATTAGCCTAATTAGATTCATTAAACCAATAAGCCTATGACATTACTTCATCTTTGGAATGTAAGAAAAGAGGTAGAGTACGCCCACTGCCATTACGACAACGGCACCCACCTGACCGAATCCATCGCTGGCAAAACCCATCAAGAGTGGGAAGATTGTACCGCCGAAAAGTCCCATAATCATCAGTCCGCTCACCTCGTTCTGCTTGTCGGGAACACTCTGTAAAGCACGTGCAAAGACCATTGAGAATACGTTGCTGTTACCATAACCTACAAGAGCAATCGCTACAAAAAGTACGGTCTTTGACGTTCCTACAGCCATTCCACACATTGAAAGCGCCATCATCGTAACCGAAATAATAAAGAATAGCTTGTTATTCATTACACGAAGGAAGAAAGAGCCAGTCAGACATCCGATGGTACGGAAGATAAAGTAGAGAGAAGTTGCAAAGGCTGCATCGTTCAATGACATACCTAAACGCTCCATCAGAATCTTTGGCGCCGTGGTGTTTGTTCCTACATCAATACCTACGTGGCACATAATACCCAAGAAACTCAGCAGAACGATAGGTTTACCCAATAGCCTAAAACATTCGGTAAAAGAGCTTGCCTTACCTTCGATAGGTTCTTCTTCGATAGGCGTTGAGAAGAGTAACAGCGTGGCAATTGTACCAATTATCAGATAAATTGGGAAGAGAACGCGCCATCCGAGACCAAAGGCTGGAATGCTTGCCTGCGCTCCCCATATAGCAAGATAAGGTGCCATAAAGGATGCTATAGCCTTAACAAACTGTCCGAAAGTAAGTGTTGAAGCTAAATTTCCACCTTTCATCACCGTTGAAACCAGTGGATTCAACGATGTTTGCATCAATGCATTACCTATTCCAAGCAATGAAAACGATACGAGCATTAAGCCGTATGACTCGCCGAAAATTGGCAAGAGAAGAGAGAATAAGGTAACAACAAGGCTGATAAGCACTGTCTTTTTACGTCCAATCTTATTCATCAACATACCTGTTGGTACGGAAAAGATAAGGAACCAGAAGAAAACAAGGGACGGAAAGACATTGGCTGTAGAATCCGACAGCTGCAAGTCGTTCTTTACGTAGTTGGAGGCAATACCCACTAAGTCAACAAAGCCCATTGCAAAAAAGCAAAGCATTACGGGCAGTAGTGTGAGTTTATTGGTTTTCGACATAATCTTTAAATTTTTAGTTTTGCGTAAGTGATTGTCTTGATTTCGATTGCAAAGTTATGATTTAGCAATGAAAACAACTATTACTTTCCGTTCATTTATCGCAACAAATGTCTCCCAAAGATATTTTCTTGCGACAAATGAACGAGATGTTACATTCCCTTATGCGGCGTTACTCACCTCTTCACTGCACGAGTCTTCCCATTACAGTCCCTTTGCAAAAATCTTGTTGCAGGGACTGGGGAGGAAGACAAGGTTGACCATAGTCATCTTCCCGACAGTACCAAAGCCTCAACGCAGCAGAAAATCAGCAAATTACAGCCTCAGCTCACTCACCTTTATATTCCTGTAAGCGGCCTTGTTGCCATCAGAGTAGAACTTGACAGATGTGTATGGCTGCGTCGGGAACACAAGATTAGTCATTGCAATACGACCGCCATTGACAAAGATCTCAATTGAACACTTGTCAACAAAGACATCCAGATGATAGGTCTTTGAGTCGCAGAGACTCAACGGAGCCCATGTGCCGAGTGCAAAGTCGTTCTTATAATTGACTGAATTCAACTTGCGGAATGACTCCTTAATCTCACGGTGTTCGTGCAGGTCGAATTCCTTTTCTATCTTATGGGCTTCAGCCTTCTCACCGAATTTGGTCCTACCACTCTCGGTTCGGTCCATGACAAGCCTGCCAGCCTTCATATCGAAATAGATGTTTACCTTCTCACCCTTTTCATTGTAGAGGATGAAACCAGTCTTGGCAGCATCACTGGGAGTAACGTCCATCTCCATTTCAAAGGCATTCTCCTTGCTGGAGGAGAGATTCTTTGAATCCTTCCCCTGCGTAATAACCAAGTCAGGCAGACGTTTGAAAGTCTTTCTCAGTCCGGCAACTTCGGGTACGACATTGGACGACATGTAAATCTGTCCGTCCTTGCCAGTAAAGAGTTTGAACTCACGTGGGAGAGTGTTGGCACCACGATACTGGCGGATAGGAGTAACATTGGCATACTGCCAGTTGCTCATCCACGCAATACCCAGTACACGGTCTTGGACACCAGAGAAGGTTACAGTGGCATAATGGTCCTTGCCATAATCGAGGAATTTGGCTACCGATGGCTTACTGTCGCATACAAAATTCTTCCCATCGAAGTCACCGATGAAGTATTCCGTAGCACTTCCGCCGAAGAGACAGCCTGGATTTATGTTGACTATCATCACCCATTTCTTCTTGTTCGGGTTTCCATCAACTAGCAGCTGGAAGAAGTCTGGGCACTCAAACTGGTTAGGCTGTGCACCATATCCCTGACCGAAAGCACTGACATAAGTCCAATCCCGCAGATTAGGTGACGAATAGAAACGCATCTCCTTGTCGGCTGAAACAATCATATACCACTTCTTCAGCGGTGCATACCAGAACACCTTCGGGTCGCGGAAATCCTTGAGCCCGTCAAAAGGAGTAAGGACTGGATTCCCCGGATACTTGTGGAAGGTGTAACCGCCATCGGTACTATATGCCATGCACTGTATCTGACCGTTCTTGTCACTGGCTGATGTATAAAGGGCAACAATGGCATCCTTGCCGTATTTCGCAGTACCCTCCTTATCAATAACAGCACTTCCTGAGAAGATATGTCCCATCGGGTCACGTGCAATCGTCGGTTCCACCTCTTTCCAATGAATAAGGTCACGGCTGATAGCATGCCCCCAGTGCATGTTACCCCACTTTGAACCGTATGGATTATACTGATAGCAGAGGTGATAGACGCCATCCTTGTAGAACATACCGTTAGGGTCGTTCATCCAGCCATACGAAGGAGTGTGATGGTAAGAAGGGCGGTAGAAGTCGGTATTGGTCACATCCCAGACATTTGAAAGTTTCATCTGTCCCTTCTTGAGTGCCAGTGCATCAGCCTTCAGGTTGAGAATCTTAACGATGGAAGTCCTGCCTTTATTGAGCTTGAAAGGCACGCAATAGTCGGTTTTTCCTTGTGCCAACCGTACATCCATCCACGTGTCGGTAGCTTTTCCGTTGTCAAGGAGCACCTGCGCCTCGTCCTTCTCCTCCTCAACAGGAAGGATGAGATACTGCGGCGACTTCTCAATCTTCACGATGGTGGTATCACCAGCACGTGTAATCTTCATTGTCTGTGCAGTGGCTGACAGTGAAAGGGCTGCCAATGCAGCACATAGGATAGTATTCTTTCTGTTCATAGCTGTTTTTAGTTATGGCATGTTCCAGTCAGGAATTGGAACTTATGGAACATGCCGGATAATATTTTGCTCTTATTTCTGATATGTTCTTGAATACAAGATGTCAACAATCCACCTGCTAACAACTGATTATTCATATATTCCCAGTATCTGGTAACTATATTACAGATGCTTTGTACACATATTACAAATGCTTTGTACACATACTACAAACGCTTTGTAAGCATGTTACCAGTGCTTGGTAATAGAGTCACCAAAGCATGGTAACAATCCGAATAACCCAGAAGCATGGGCGGTCAAACGTCTTAGAACTTGAGAGAAGCGGTAAACTCAACTGTGAAAGGACGGAGATAGCTACCTGTCATCAGCTGGTTCTTGATGTTCTTGGCTTCATCCTTCGTAATAAGTTCTGCACCGGCAATACTACCCTTGGCACCTGTCTGATTGAGGAAGTTCACTACTGTACAGCCTAAAGCCAGTCGCTTGTTAACCTGCCAGTTCACACCTCCGAATGTTTCCCAGTGTCCGTTGAAATAGTAGGCATCGTTGATATTGGCGTAGGTCTTGCTGAAATAACGGAAACTGGTCCATAGCTTGATGTCCTTCGTAACCATATAACTCGGGTCAAACTCGATGAGCACTCTTGGAATTTCAGCTACGATGTTGCCAGTAGCATTGATACTGCCGACATATCCATCAGCGAAGGTAACCGAAGTTTCATACTTCTTGTATGTAGGACGCTGATAGGTGAAGAGGAAGTGAACGTCAAGCCCCTTTACAGGATGGGCAACCACGTCGGTAGTCCAGCCGATGGTCTGTATGTCATAAGTAAGTGGTGCAGCCATAATCTCGCTTCCGTGCTGAAGATTAAGCGTAGAGTTGTTGTTTGTCTTTGAGATGTAAGAGAAGAGAGAGGTGAGGCTCATCCATGAGTTATTGTAGTAAAAACCTACACGCCCGAGAGGAACAGAAATCTTGTCAGTGTTAGGGAGTGTCGCCGGAGAGAAAGCCTCGAACTTCGGATGCTGAACGATATAGGTGAAATCACCCGTCAGTCCAAAATGCTTGTTCACCTTATAGGTTGCAGCAAGGGCGAGGTCATAGTTGAACCAGCTGTAATCCAATGGCACAGGGGTTATCTTCGTGCCGTCAGCAGTGGTAGCACCGAGATGGTAATCAGCAAATCGTCCGACGTAATCACCAGCTGCATTCTTCACAGCAAGGTTCTCACCCTTGAGTTTCTGAAGCTCAACACGAGCACCATAGTAGAGATTCAACTGTGGGAGAATGTCCCAGTCATGGGTGAAGTAAAGGGCAGTCTTGTTCTCATGACCACGGTAGAATTCGGATGCGTTCTTGTTATAATCATAGAAGAAAGACGTGCGCTTGCCAGCATCATAGAGTCGTACAGCATAGCTTCCATCAGAAGGAACACTCTGGTCGTACATCGTTGTATTAGATGTATAATCAATGTGATAGTACCACTCGTTGACACCTACACGCAGTGTTGATTTGCGGAACTTCTTTGAAAGTTCTGAAGTGAAGAGGAATTCGTTGATATCGCCAGAGTTCAGACAGGACATACGGGTCTGGACATACTCACCATTATAAAGCGACTGACTTCCATCAATGCCATACTGCATATAATTGTTGACAAAACCTGGTGCTTTCGTATTAATCAGCGACATCGGAGTCTGATAAACCAAAGCTGCATGACCATGATCAAAGCGTGCCATTGCCTTCCAAGAGAGTCCATTACCAAAATCGTAGTTGTTCATCAATGAAATCTGACTGCTGCGATTGGCGATGGCATCATAGAGGGAAATACTCTTCAACTGACCGTCACGCATATCCCGATAGGTAATGTTCGCATCCACTGGCAGATAGGATGTCGTACCGAGCTTGAAGTCGCCATATTCCTTCACACTACCGTCACCGACATAGATAAACGGTGCCGATTGTGTGGCGTAAGTATAGACAGGATGGCTGTTGCTATAGCTGTACATAGCCGTAAGTTCACCTTTGTTACCAGCATAACGCTTCGTGATGGCTGCCTTGTAAATCTGTGTGCGGTCCTGGTTCTGCGAACTCTTGATTTTGAACGTACCGGGATCGCTGTTCTGATACATGCTTCCGCTGTAGTACCAGCCATTTCCAAAAGAGCCATTCATATTCAATGACATTTCCTGTAAACCAAAATGATTCGTCTTATAGTTGAGTGTTCCGTGAAAACCATCCTGTCCCAACTGCGTAAAAGAGTTGACAGCATAACCGATATTGCCGGTTGTAATGGCAGTCTCAGCAATCTTAAGCAATCCTTGATGACTCAGACTGGCATCGCCACGCCAAAGAGAATTGACGCTGCGGGGATTGGTTGCATAGGTAACCGGCAAACCGTTCTCAAGCACATTGACATCAGCAGAAGGCAGACCAATCTGTATCTCACGTGGACCGTTGGCACTGGCAGCGTTCAACATCACGTTACGATTGCTCTCTTCCTTGTTCCCGTTATCCTTTTTGTTACTGTTGTCATCCTGAGCACTAACAATAGAGAAGGCAGGCAAAGTGACTAACAATAACGCACCTAAGCGTAATGAAAAATGATAAAAGTTGACCATAATTAAATTGTTTAGTAATGTGAATATTCTAAGTTGCAGTCTCTTCTTCCTTTTTAGGTAACTAACTACGGTGCAAAATTACAATGATAAACTAATGGTGTGGCACAAAATCCGTTCATAGACTGCAAATATTGTGTCTGCGAAACATTCGTTCTATCCTATGAACGTTTTGTTGTATGTGGCTGATATATGATCGTTATCGTTCCTGTGCGGGCTGCAAGTCAAACTCCTCCTTATAACACTTTGAGAAGTAACTTGGAGTAGAGAAACCTACAGCATACGCTACCTCTGACACAGACTTATCGGTTGTCTGGAGCAGATGACGGGCACGCATGAGGCGGGCTTTACGGAGCATTTCAACAGGAGAATGTCCTGTCAGGGCTTTTACTTTCCGATAGAGCTGAACACGAGAAAGACCAATTTCATCGCCAATACGCTCTACATTAAATTCACTATTGCCGAGATTCTCCTGAATTATCTTGCGCAACTGAGAAACAAAAGTCTTATCTGTTTCGTTTGAAAACTTATCAAAAACAGCCTTTTCATCGGTGTTTGAGAACATCAGAGTGAGTTTTCTCCTACTTTGTATAAGGTTGTCAATGCGTGAGAGGATCAAATCCAAAGAGAAAGGCTTAGCGATATAGGCATCAGCTCCATGCTTATATCCTTCGGCACGTTGCTCGTCTAAGCTGCGTGCAGTAAGTAGGATGACAGGGATATGACTGATAGCTTTATCTTGTTTCAGCTGACTACAAAACTCCAAACCATCCATTACAGGCATCATAATATCCGAGATAACAAGGTCGGGAACTATCCGCCTTGCCATTTCCAATCCATTCTTGCCATCA
The DNA here is from genome assembly GCA_947095945.1 of uncultured Prevotella sp. Classification (GTDB taxonomy): domain Bacteria; phylum Bacteroidota; class Bacteroidia; order Bacteroidales; family Bacteroidaceae; genus Prevotella. Next base: position 15,524 of record CAMUQM010000004.1, on the reverse strand, counting down.
ACCGCCTCGCTCACCTTATAGGTAGAAGAGAGTGCTGTGCGAAGATAAGTACGGATATCACTATTATCATCAATTATCAACACTTCTGGGCGAGCTGCCTCATCTGGCAACACAAGGTCCTCAATATGACGTGCCTGATTAGGTACTTCTTCCGTTGAACTAATCTCCACAACTGATGAGTATGGCTGCTGAGACTTTGAAGTACTCAGTTCACCAGCTTGAGAAAGTGGCATAATAATAATAAAACTACTCCCCTCTCCCTCTTTACTCTCAACCGTTGCCTCTCCATGATGTAGGTCAGTAAAAGCCTTGACAAGTGCCAAACCGATTCCTGTTCCCTGCCCAGCATTTTTCGCCTGATAGAACCGATTGAAAATATAGGCTTGTTCGTCAGGCGCAATTCCAATACCATTGTCACTTACCATTATCTTTACCTTGTCGCCTTCTAAAGAGGCAGCAAAGGTTATCTTACCCCCATTGGGCGTGTATTTCATCGCATTGATCAAGAGATTATAGCAGATACGCTCCAGTTTATCATGGTCGGCACGCATCGGTATAGACTCTGGGGCTTCAAGCTGTAGGTTGATATTCTTTTTCTGTGCAGAGATAGCAAAAAGTCCAATCCACTGCTGCATACACTGAGCAAGGTCGAAATCAGACAAATGAAGTTTCATCTTTCCATTCTGCACCTTGCGAAAATCAAGAATCTCACTAACCAAGCGTGTCAGCACAGCCACATTACGTTGAACAATCTGAAGCATATCTCGCTGTTGTGCATTCAGATTACTGTCACGGATAATATAGTCAACAGGATCTGCAATCAATGTCAATGGTGTGCGTAATTCATGACTAATATTGGTAAAAAACTGGAGTTTAGCCGTAACTGTCTCCTCCTCTATTCGATGCCGTGTTACAATGGTACGATAAACGTTGACCATGATACCCACAAGCAACAAGACGATAATACTGAACAGAACGAGATAAACTTTCTGATGGTTGTATTGTGCCAAATAGTTATCGACCTTACCATGAAGGGACTGAAGCCGAGCTGTCTGCTTCATTATCTCTTCATTCTGAAGGAGTAAAGCATTGGCATTATCGCTCGTGACAAGTGCGCCTTTCAAATAATTATCACGATGAAATGGCTTCTTTTCCAAGACATTTAATGCCAACTGCATAACAAGATCGCCTCGGGTAGGATAAATATAGGAAGCCACCAAACGACCATCACGCACATCTTCGATACCACCACCAGCAACAGGAAGAGCATCAATACCAACAAACCTCATTGCCTTCTCTCCACGTTTCACCGCCACCTTTCGTGCGCCAGCTGCTATTCGGTCATTCTGTCCAAAGACATAATCAACCTTCTGCCCCTGCACAAGAATACTATCCATGACTGCAGCCCCACGCTCTTCCTGCCAATTAGTATGATAACGACCGACAATATGAATATTAGGATAAGCCTTCAAAGCCTCCGTAAAACCACGGTCACGCTCGATAGCAGGTGAAGAACCTTTCAATCCTCCTATCTCTACAACGTTTCCTTTACCACCAAGCTGTTGCGCTATGAAATGCCCCATTTCGTACCCAGCTTCATAGTTATCAGCTCCGATAAAGGCTGTGTACTTCTTAGAATCGGTCTTACGATCAAAAAGAATAACGGGGATACCAGCATCATATGCCTTGTCAATGACCGATGAAATGGTATGAATCTGATTGGGTGATACAATAAGAAGATTGACTTTTTCTTTTATAAACTGGTCAATCTGTTGTTTCTGCAATTTATCATTATCATTAGCAGAAGCAAACTTCAGCATTACATTGTCATGCTGATAGGTACTCATCACAAGTTCGTTGTTAAGTTTATCTCGCCAGATATCTTCTGAACATTGCGACACTCCTATAACATATTTCTTTGTGTTGTTATCCGAGCAGGCTGAAGATACCAATGTAAAAAGAATTATATATAGCCATTGTTTAATCTGCATAATTACCAAGAAAGATATGTACAATACTGGTTTACCGCAGCAAAGATACATTCTTTCTTTTGTATTTGCAAGTAACACTCAAGTTATTATACATGTAAAAAGTGATAACAGATAATCTTTAAACGCCTTTCCTCTCATCTATTTTCTTTGCTAAGAATTCAGATTGCATTACAGCAAACTATCAGTAATCATTATTGCATCTACAGATTATCGGAATTATCTTCACGACAAAAAAGATTTTTTCTCATGAAAATAATTCATTGAATGGTAGGGGTAGATGGAAAATATAGAGTATCAAAGTATAGTAATAAAGAGTAAAAAGCCTATAAAAGAAAGCTTCCCCACTGTAGCTATTACTGAGAGATGAGGGCTTTCTCTTTTACAAAAAGAAGAAAGGCTTCGCATCACTGCGAAACCTTTCGTTTAACATCAAACTTACTCACGTAAGTCTTGTGTCCTTGTACTAACTCAAATAATTAACTTTAATAACGACTATTTTTCTATTTGACAATGCAAAGTTACAAAAAAATACATAAAAAAAGATGTAATTCGAGATTATTCAATGACACTTTTAGACTTTATAACAATACAAGTGTTTTCATAATATATTTTTAATAGCTTGTGATAAAATACTTTAATCTATCAACTTTTTTTTAGATTTCTCATCTACTCACCCACCCAATATCCTTTCTTTTTCTTCCATTCCATTGATTTATAAAGGGTTTTATTTGCTCATCTCAACTTCTTAACGTACCTTTGCAGCCAATTAAAGGTAACATACCACCTGAGAGTCTGCGTACTGACTGGTTGAAGCCCGTCGCAGGCAAGTGTCTTTTTAGTGGGTTCGTTTGGTGGTGAGCTTACCTTTTATATAGGATAATAAAAAATAAACAAACGAATTTGAAGACATTTGAAGAGTTAGGTGTGAGCGAAGAGATTCGTCGCGCCATTAGTGAGCTTGGATTTGAACATCCAATGCCTGTACAGGAAGAAGTAATCCCTTATTTACTTGGTAATCGTAACGACGTCATCGCACTGGCACAAACCGGTACGGGTAAGACGGCTGCATTCGGTTTGCCTTTGCTGCAACGTATTGATACAAGCAGTAAGGAGACGCAGGCGGTTGTGCTTAGTCCTACGCGTGAACTTTGTTTGCAGATTGCCGATGACTTGAAGGAATTCAGTAAGTATATCCCTCATCTGCATATCGCAGCTGTCTATGGCGGTGCGTCTATTGACACACAGATTCGCCAGTTGCGCCATGGTGTACAGATTATCGTGGCTACACCGGGGCGTCTAATTGACCTTATGCACCGTGGAAAGGCTCGTCTTGACAAGGTGAGAAACGTTGTTTTGGACGAGGCTGACGAGATGCTTAACATGGGGTTCCAAGAGAGTATCACCGAGATTTTGACTGGTGTGCCTGAAGACCGTAACACATTATTGTTCTCAGCTACCATGAGTCGTGACGTTGAGCGCGTAGCAAAGGGTTATCTACACGACTATAAAGAGATTGTTGTGGGCAGCCGTAACGAGGGTGCTGAGAGTGTAAACCATATTTATTATATGGTGAATGCACGCGACAAGTACCTTGCGTTGAAGCGTTTGGTAGACTTCTACCCAAAGATTTATGCGATTGTTTTCTGCCGCACAAAGGTTGAGACACAGGAGATTGCTGATAAGCTGATTAAGGACGGATACAATGCTGAGGCATTGCATGGCGACCTCTCACAGCAGCAGCGCGACCTTACGATGCAGAAGTTCCGTTCACATCTCACACAGATTCTCGTTGCAACAGACGTTGCAGCACGTGGATTGGATGTGAACGACTTGACACACGTTATCAACTATGGTCTGCCTGATGATATCGAGAACTACACCCACCGTTCTGGTCGTACGGGTCGTGCAGGAAAGAAGGGTACTTCTATCTCGATTATCCACTCACGTGAGAAGTATAAGGTACGTAATATTGAACGTGAAATCAGCAAAGACTTTGTTGACGGAACACTGCCTTCACCAGAGGAAATCTGCAAGAAGCAACTGTTTAAGACAATGGACGACATTCTGAAGACAGACGTTGATGAGGACCAGATTGCTCCTTACATGAAGGATATCAACCGCCAGTTTGAGTATATTGATAAGGAGATTGTCATTAAGAAGATTGTAACTGCAACCTTCGGTCGCTTCCTTGACTATTATAAGAACGCTCAGGAGATTGAGAAGCCATCATCACGTAGTTCTCGTGAGGACAGCCGTGGCACAAGAGGTGAAGGCAGAGGAAGCCGCAGCCGTGGCCCACGTAAGCCAGAGAGTGGCTATAAGCGACTCTTTATTAACCTCGGTAAGGCAGATGGTTTCTATCCGGGCGAGGTGATGCAGTTCATCAATAAGAATGTACATGGTAAGCAGGCTGTAGGACATATCGACCTCCTTGCTAAGCAGAGCTACATCGAAGTGCCAGAGCAGGATGCTCAGAAGGTGATGCAGTCATTGGATGGTGCAACTTATAAAGGTCGTAAGGTACGTTGTAACGATGCCGAAGAAGGTGGTCATGGTCGTTCGTCTAATAGCCGTTCAGCAGGTGGCAACAGTCGCTCTGCGGGTGGACGTGGCGGTTACGGAAGCCGTGGCGAGGGTCGTCAGGAGCCTCGTGAGCGCAAGGGTCGTGGTCGTCGTCAGTATGATGAGAATCCTTTTGGCGGACAGCATAAGTTCAAGAAGGACGATTGGAAGGAACTTATGAAGGGTGGTCCTGCTAAGTTGAAAGGCGAAGAGCCTGACTTTTCTGAGGAAGGTTGGGCAAGACGTAGACCAAAGAAGTAAGATACCCCACCCCGACCCTCCCCAAAAGGGAGGGAGGCTTAGCACATAACATTGGAGAGGTTTTCGATAAATTGGCTATACATCAATCATATATTGTATAGCGCATTGCTATCTTCATGAGTGGTGTTAAGCCTCAGCACCATTTGTGCGGAGCATCAACACAAGTAGTGCGGAGCCTCAACACGACGGCTAAAAAGGGGAAAAGACGACTGTTGTTAGTATTATATTACACCTTTTCCAGTAATAACTATGTACAAAATCATAGCCAGTTTATACCGTTTTAATATGAGAGGAGCTAATAAAAGTATTCCTTATGTTGCTACGCTAACAAATCTTCTCGCATTATTTACACTTTGTTTCTATATAATAATCGTTTTATTAAATGCTCATAGTGTATTAAAATTTTGGCATACAGGCTCAAAATCAGGGGATTACCTAATAGGTGCAATTGTTGCTATTCCTTTATACCTCTTAATGTCTCTTCTATTTCCCGAACGAAAGATGAAAGAACGAGAGGCATTACTGACAAAGAAAGAATATCAACTGGGACTATTCTGTTATGTTTTGTTGCTAATAATATTAATGATTATCTTTTTCTCTATTATCTAAATAAAGATATTGGATGCTTGCTGTAAAAGTCAATAAATACTCTTATAGATACAACTTCTCAAAATAAAAGAGGTACGTTCATTCTTGAACATACCTCTTTTAATATATTAAAAGTAACCCTTACTGTGGGTTGATTTCCTCCAAGAGGCGGTCAGCATGACCCCACTTATCCATCAAGTAGAGAACGAAGCGGATGTCAACACCAATACAACGTGCGAGCTTACGATCGAAGTTGATATCACTTGAAAGGCTATCCCAGTTGCCGTCGAAAGCAAGACCAATAAGGCGACCCTTACCATCGAACATTGGAGAACCAGAGTTACCACCAGTGATATCATTATTAGTAAGGAAGCAAAGCTGCATCTTACCAGTTCTCTTATCAGTATAACGACCGAAGTCCTTAGCACTCATAAGGTCCATCATGATAGGCTCAACCTTGTAATCCTCAAGTTTCTTACCTAACTTCATCTTCTCAACAAGACTCTCAGCTGTTGTGTAGTAGTTGCTATCGAAGCCACCAATCATATAGCCACCCACCTGTCCATAAGACATACGCATGGTGAAGTTGGCATCACTATAATGTGGCATATCCATCTCCATCTGCACCTTTGCCTCGCAGAGTTTCTTCTCTTCCTGCTCGATAGCAGCAAGTTTTTCTGCATAGCTGGTCATAACTTCCTGATAAACCATTACGAGCTGTATACCAAGTTGGATACCCGGGTCCTCAAAAGTCTTCTCATTATTAAAGAACTTGTAGTCCTTAGTAAGCAGATTACTCTTTGAATAGAGCCAGTCAGTGTACTTCTTATAGTTGTTACCGAACTTTGTCTTGATGAGCTTGAACTCCTCTGGCAGATATTGAGCAGGTACGTGTGCGGCATAGTTCTTCAACATAGCGGCTGTCATCTCCTTATCAAGCGCAATATTCCAGTCGCTGCTATTGTCCTTAAACTGCATGTATTGCTTTGCCGAATCATCCTTATCTCCCTGTGGTTCGATTGCACCACGAGTGATATCAATAGCTCTCTGAACAAACTCTGACACCTTCCAGAATGACTCGTTCCAGTAAGCCTGAGCCAAAGCAACGTCATTACTCTCTTTATAAAGGCTGGCCAACTTAGCAAAGTCAACATTTACAGTTGGGTCCTTCACTGTCTTCTCATCCAACCATCTTTGTATCTTAGCCTCATATTCAGCCTTCTGACGAATCAAACCGATAGAATCGATACATTTATTCATACCAATAGAGTTCTTCCAGTAGTTAGCTGATGTAACATACTTGTTCTCATATTGGAGGCGAGTCTTGCCGTTCTTGTCCATATACTTCTTCATAAGAGCGAGCTTGATGTCGCGAGCCTGTACACGAGTAGTATTTTCAATATCTCTACGCTGCTGTATACCGTATGACGACAAGTAACGACTTGTAGAACCCGGATAGCCAATTGTCATCGCAAAATCCTTGTCCTTGTAGCCCTGAAGACTTACAGGAGCCCAGTTTTCTGGCTGATAAGGCACATTATCCTTTGAATAAGCAGCTGGTCCGTTGGTCTTAGGGTCGGCATAGATACGGAAAACAGAGAAGTCACTTGTTTGTCGTGGCCACATCCAGTTGTCTGTTTCTCCACCAAACTTACCCATACTCTTTGGAACAGTAAATACCAAACGAACATCTTGGAAGTCCTGATAAGTAGTTGCATAGTACTTATTTCCCTCATAGAAAGCATCTACACTGATATGCAATGTCTTATCAATCGCCTTAATAGAGTCGGTCAAATGATTTGTAAGAGAATCAATGATAGCCTCTGTCTGTTCAGCATTCTTACCTGCAATAAGCTTATTAACACGAGGAGTAATATCCTCCTGCTTCTTCATAAAGGACACAAACAAGTCCTTGCTTGGTAGTTCCTCTGCATAGCTTTTTGCATAGAAACCATCCTTCATGTAGTCGTGTTCAACGGTTGAAAGGGCATTAATTGCACCGAATCCACAGTGGTGGTTGGTGAAAACAAGACCTTTCGGTGACACAACAACACCTGAGCAGAAGCCAGAAAAGTTGATAACAGAATTGCTAATAGCGTTAGGTGCGCCATAAAGCATGTTACGTGGCAACTGGAATCCTTCGGCTACCATTTGTTCATAGACGGCATCTGGCAAGTTGTAGAGCGTCCACATACCCTCGTCGGCATGCATGGATGTACTACCCAATGCGAGAAGTCCGGCAATAAGTAAAGTCGATTTCTTCATAATGATATTATTGATTAAATGATACTTGTTTATTTCTTTGTAAACCGACTGCGTAATTTTTGCAGCGGGAAGTCGTGATAAAGCACGTGAGCTATAAAGAGAATAATCACCAATGTATTGATTCCCAAGGCTGCAGGAACGGGCAGATTAGCGTTAGTATAGGTGATGATAGCAAAGAAGAGACCAGCTATCAGCAGATAGACAAAGATACTCTTCAATGGATAATCTATCGGATACTTACGCTGACCAACAATATATGACAGCACCATTGCCGTAGCATTGCCCAAGAAACCAGCCCAAGCACAAGCGATATAACCGTATTTGGGTACGAAAATGACGTTGATTCCGATGATTACAGCACATCCGATCCCTGAGAAGTAAGCTCCCCAAATCGTCTTATCGATGAGCTTATACCAGAAACTTAGATTGAAGTAAACACCTGTCATAATACCACCAGCCATCACGATAGGTACAACCTTCAGTCCTACCCAGTAGTCACGACCGATGATATGGCGCAAAATATCCATATAACCCATTACGACAAGGAAGGCAAGAAGCGTAAAGATAATAAAGAATTTCATAGCTCTTGCATAGGTTTCTTTGTTGTCTTTGTCGCGTGCCTTACCAAAGACGAATGGCTCGTAGGCGTAACGGAAAGCCTGCGTAATCATTGACATAATCATTGCTATCTTACTTGCAGCACCAAAGATACCCAATTGTGTATGCGCATCGCTGTCCTTATAGACGTAAGGGAAGATGATATAACCTGCCGTCTGGTTGAGAATTCCCGCAATACCCAGAATGAGAATAGGCCAAGAATACGACAACATCTTCTTTGCTAAAGGCATGTCAAGTAGCTTACCTCTTGAGAAGAAGCCGTCTTTCAACTCTTTCCAGAAACAGAAAGTGATAGTTGTTGTACATACAAGGTTGATATAGAAGGCATAACCTACCTCATGTCCGTCAAGGATAAGATAGTAAACAAGATTCAAAGCGATGTTCAAAGCGATGAACAACAGCTTAAAGGCAGCAAACTTAATCGGGCGCTTCTTGTATCGTAGATAGGCAAAAGGAATAGCCTGAAAAGCATCAATTGCCACTGTGATAGCCATCACCCAGATATAAGAAGGGTGTTCCGAATAACCCATAAAGTTACTGATAGGTTGCAAAAAGACGAAGACCATCGCTATAAAAAGCAGTGAGGAAAGGCCTACCATGGACAAGGTTGTCGAATAAACCTTCTTCGGGTCTTGGTCAGTCTTATTGACATAACGGAAGAAGGTGGTCTCCATTCCGTAGGTCAGAATAACCAATAGCAATGCAGTATAGGCGTAGATGTTTGTGATAACACCATAACCACCGCTCGCTGCACTAATTTTAGCTGTATAGAGAGGCACAAGAAGGTAGTTTAAGAACCTTCCGATGATACTGCTCAATCCGTAGATAGCAGTGTCTTTTGCAAGTGATTTTAAATTTGCCATTGTTGTTTTGTAATTTAGCTTATTAGCCTTATTAGGCTAATAAGGCTTATAGGGCTAATAGCCCGACAGTTTAATAGACTCAATTATCTCCTAAAAGAAAATATAGCAGATAGCAATTGCAGCGATTACACCAGCCAAATCGGCCAACAGTCCACAGGCCAATGCGTGGCGTGTATATCTTAAGCTGATGCTTCCGAAGTAAACAGCCAGAATATAGAAAGTCGTATCTGTTGAGCCTTGGAAGATACAACTCAATCTGCCAACGAAGGAGTCTGGACCATAGCTCTTCATGGCTTCTAACATTAAGCCACGTGCACCGCTACCCGAAAGAGGCTTCATAAAGGCGGTTGGGAGTGCTCCTACAAAGTCAGTATTCAGTCCGCACTGCTCCACACACCACTTAATTCCGTGTATCAAAAGGTCCATTGCACCCGATGCACGGAACACTCCTACAGCCACAAGGATAGCAACCAAGTAAGGAATAATGCGTACAGCGGTCTGGAATCCATCCTTTGCACCTTCGATGAAAGCGTCATAAACATTCACTTTCCGTAATAGTGCCACAACGATGAAAAGCATGATTATCGACATGACAATCAAGTTAGAGGCAACAGATGATACCGTATTCGTCATCTGCTTATCCATCTGTCCGAATCCCCAAATTAACAATCCGACAAAGCCTATAATACCAACAAGCCCCAAAAACAATGTCGGTTGGAAAATATTGATACGTTGCCAAGCTGCCGTAATGAAAATACCAGCTATCGTTGCTACCGTTGTTGCCAACAGAATTGGGATAAACACATCCATAGGTTGTGCTGCTCCGTTCATGCTTCGATAGCCAAGAATGGTCGTAGGGATGAGCGTCAGACCCGAAGTATTCAATACTAAGAACATTATCATCGGGTTAGTTGCCGTATCTTTCTTAGTATTCAGCTCTTGCATCTGCGCCATTGCCTTCAGTCCAGTAGGCGTAGCAGCATTGTCAAGTCCTAACATATTCGACGCTATATTCATAAAGATAGAACCCATAACAGGGTGGTTCTTGGGAATATCGGGGAAGAGTTTGGAGAAGAAAGGGCTAAGCATACGTGCAAGAACATTGACAACACCAGCCTTTTCGCCAATCTTCATGATTCCCAACCACAGCGTCAAGACTCCTGTTAAGCCTATTGATGTTGTAAAGGCGTTCTTAGATGAATCAAAGGTAGAATTCATCATTTTCTCGAATATCGTTGTATCACCCATCAACAGAGAGATAATACCAAAGATGAATGAGATCAAGAAGAATCCTATCCAAATATAGTTCAGTGCCATTTATCGTTTTTTATAACTGTTTTAATATGTCTGTAATATATCAGAAGTGGGGACAGACAGCCCCACAAAGGTACTATTCATTCCCAATGCAAAGATAAACAATTCTGTGTGAACCTACGGCATAATAAACTAAAAAGATATGTGCAATTCTTATATTTATTGTTGTTTTGCTGCTGATGATATGGTTGGTTTTGTGTAGATCGTTTTCAAATCACGTTTATGACTGTTTGTATTTCTTTGTAGTTCATTCCTATGTGTCGTCGTTAGAACTGTGAGGAGAAAGAGAAGAAATCTCTCTGGAGAAAGAAAAATGAGCATTAAGTAGTGGATATCTTTCAGGAAACTAAGTTCTATTATTCAGCAAAGAGATTGTGGGTAAATCAAGGTATAGAACCTTTTTAAGAAAGTTTGAGATAACACAAAAGAAAAGTAACTATTCAGCGACTATAAGCACTGATTATCAAGAACTTACAAACGTAATATTATTACAAAAAGGCTCGAAATAACATTCTTTACCAGAATTTGTATATATCTGTTTATGTAACTTATTGATAATCAACAATAGTTCATACGCCTTATCGCTGAATAGTTACAAAGAAAAACCATTTCAAAACTCGTTTTCAAGTGAAGAAATGGTCTTTATTTACTTTTTATAGAACTCAAATTACAGATAGAAAGACGTTATATTATCAATTTCTACATTGATACATCCTTTTGTTATTTACAGCAAGAAAATACTTATCAAACAGCAATAATTATGGAATTATTATCTTCTTTGTTTTTCCATTTGCCATCTTAACGATATTGATACCACTTTGTACCTGTTTTATTCTGACACCATTTATTGTATACACTGCTTTTACTTCTTCTTTGCTATCAGAGATCTCATTAATGCCATTTGCTGTACCATTTCCCACGAAATATCTTAGCTTGTCTCCATCATGTGCAATAACGACCCATCCTTTTGCTTTCAATTGCTCTACCTGTTCTTTTGTACAGACATTTTGATCTGTAGGAACAGCACCGTGATCATAGACGATAATGTATTTCTTGTCAACGGTAGGAAGAGCATCAACAATGCTCTGCATATTCTTGATTCTATTATTACTGATATCAACTTTAAGAAGAGCAGTATTGGCAGGAGAGAAGTCGACTGTTTCAAGCAACTGTCCGCGTAAATCCAGATACTTCAAAGATTCTAATTTCCCAATTCCCTCTACCGATGTCAGTAATGCACGCGGGTCTGTTATTGTGATTTCATTCCAATAACCTTTTCTTTGTTTTAGTGTGAATGAACCGTCTGTACCTGTATATGTACAAGTCATATAATCATCCCCTTTTTTCTTCCAGACCCAGTCCGTCGGTTCTATATTTTTTTCTGCAAGTAATTGACGCATTGAATAGATGTTATATATCCTGAACTCTGCACCGGTCTGCATTGCTGTCTTGAATGTCAGATAATCCCATTTAACAGCAGAGTAATCTATGTCATCACCTTTATTAGTATGAACTATAGGTTTCCACCCATGAGCAGTGAAGGCATCTGCAATTTCTCCATTCATACAATTGTACTCCACCATTGTACCGAAGTTCAACAGCTTGATTACATTTGTTCCATCACCTTCGGGGAGTGCTTTACAAAGTTTTCTCATTTCAGATAAACTCAATGCATTGTTTGTAATGAGAATGTCTTTTAGCGCAGGGCAGTTTTCTATCGTTATATGCTGTAATTTTTCAAGATCTACATGCAGTTTAGATATGCCAGAACAGTTCCTCAATTTAAGATTTTCAAGAAGTTTTGCTCTATCTGTCTTTACAAAACTTTTTAGCAAGGGACATCCATCTATATCTATCGATTTAATGTGTGCTCCATGCAGCGCATATCGGTTGGGATATAATTCAAAGTCACTTAATTGTGGACAATCTATAATCTGTAACAGCTCCATCGTGTGGTCTTCTGTTCCACAATGCAGCGTTTTAAGATTGTGATAAGATTGAATTTGAAGTTTGGTGAGAGGAGCATACGGACATTTAAGAACTTTCAATTCTTTACAACCTGTAATGTTCAGATTTTCAAGTGAAGTAGAATTTACAGATATAGATTCTATTTCCAAGCAAGAAGAAAAATCCATATTCTTCAGAAAATCAGAATCTATATAAAAATCTTTCAGCTTGTGACAGCCTATGATAGAGATTGTCTCCACATTGATATTTTTGATAATCAGAGATCTCAGATTGGACATTTCTGACAAGTCAATGTCTTTCAATGCAGAAGATGGAGTTAGCTGCCATTGAACAATTTTCGTGCTGCCGGAAAAATCAAGTGCCTGAATGTCATCCGAAGAACACTTTAGGAAAGTAAATTCTCCAGTAATCTTAATTTGTTTTTTTGCTATGGTTTCCAAAGATACAACTGTATGTGTACCACTTTCCTGTCTGCCTGTTTCCTTTCCCCCCTCTATAGTCAATTTTGGCATGTCTTGTGTGAGAAAGTATAGATGTAATTGCTTCCCTTCACCAGGCGTAATCCTAACATACTTAGTTTCTACTTTTTGTGCAAATGCATAATGGAAACTCATCATTCCAATAATCGCTAAAAGATAGCCAAATAATCTTAATTGTTTCATGTTAATTACTTTTTTAGGTTAAACTTATCTTTATTTAATTATAGAATCGTCTATTAAACTTTTAAATACAATTATTTAATCAGGCATTGATTATTATGTGATGCATTTTTTTTGCTTAGGCTTGAAGTGTTATGCAAAGATACGATAAATTTTCAAAAACAGCCTAATTAAAAAAAAATATTTAAAAAACAACCTTTTGTTCATTACTTTTTAGACCTTCAACATACACCTTCCTATTTAGTAAAAATCAAATAAATTATATTTATACTAATTCTACCAAACAGATAATAACAAAAAAACAAGACAGTTTCAGATATCACAACGCTTTATCCTCACAATTTAATCTTTTTAACATACGTAATTATGTATATGTTGTATGAAGTCTTTATCTTTGCAAACGTCTTTTTGGGATAGAATTTTATCTATTTCCGATTACTTTTATTACATAATTAGTCACTTTGCGAATAAAAATAGTAACAGTAAGACTATATGAGTATATTCGATTTCTTTAACAAGAATAAGCGTAAGGCGCAGCAAAATGAACAATGTCTCTTAGATGAAGAAGGGACAGGGGAGGCTGACCTATGGTCGAAGGCTTATGTGGCAGAGCCACAATGTTATGAAAAAGAGGGAAAAGAAAAGCTTTTGAGTTTTGTTATAACAGAGGGAGTTAATACCATTCTACCAATGTATCCCAATGAGTTATATAAAAACGAAGAAGAAAACTTCTCTGACATTCGTCTTACATTTGTAAGTACGACAAAGAAAGGAGAGGTCGTTGACTTACCTTTCTTTCATTGTGTACCCGCTTTATCCAACTACGCTGTGGAGTATAGAGAGCCTAACGTCTTAATTAGAGGACTGAATGCTGCGGAAATGGGCTTACTTATCTCTGGCGTAAAACAGTCGTTAAAGCGTATCTAAACGTCTGAAATAGAATTCACAATATCAATCCAAATAAATTCCGATTATGGCTGCAAGGTTATCTGCCCATAATCGGAATTTACTGTTTCATCTACTTAAAATTCCCCATTTCATCGACTACACACTTCTTAATGTGAGTATTACAACTTCTTTCTAACAACAAGTTGATAACACTTCAGCCTACTATTGAAAGGGATTTAGCACTCAACACGAATGGTGTTTACCAACAGCACCACTGGTGCTAAGCATCAACACATCGGCTCAAAATGGTAAAAAGAGTTCATTATTGTCACCAAAAATAATATAAAGAAAGACATAATACCCCCTTTATATGAGCTAACCACAAGCCCTTTACCATTTATCACCTACTTATCTTTATCATCTACAAAGGTAATCACTCCCCTCTCCACTCGGAGAGGGGTTGGGGGTGAGGCTTTAGAGGAAATGCTGTAAGGCTTTTTTTTACAGCGAATACAACACCTGTATAACGGTCTGACCAACTGCTTGCAGCGTATTCTTATCAATATGCTCCATAGTGTCATTGACTGTATGCCATGTTGGACCGAAAGAGCTTTGCTGACAATCAGGATAGTAAGAAATGATATCAATCGTAGGAATACCAGCAAACTGATTTACTGGAACATGATCGTCAGTAACCATTCCACCGATAGCATCAGGGAAGTAAGAGCCAAATCCAGCTGTCTTTGCTGCCTCCCAAACACGATTTACGATATCAGGAGCAAACTGAACAGACATTCCCTCACGATAGAACTGTGCACCTTCGCCTCCAACCATATCGAGAAGAATACCAAACTCAGGCTTAACAGCTGTTGGGAAGTTCTTTGCATAGTATTGTGCACCGAGTGCCCAAGAGTCGCCAGTATCTTGATATCGGGTTTCCCAACGCGGTATTCCCCAGTCTTCTGCATCAAAACAAACGAAGTCAACACCCACTGAAAGTTTCTTATCAGCCTGTAACTGACGTGCTAACTCAAGCATTACAGCCACACCACTGGCACCATCATTCGCAGCTAAAACAGGTTTCTTGTGGTTAGCCGAGTCTGGGTCGTTATCAGCCCAAGGACGACTATCCCAGTGTGCACAGATTAAAATGCGCTTCTTTGCTTCTGGATTGAAACGTGCAATGATGTTAGTTGCCTTCAACACTGTACCATCATAAGCTTTAAGGTCGGCTTTCTGCTCCTGCACCTCACAGCCATACTCCTTGAACTTCTCTACTATCCACTTGCCACATGCTTCATGTGCTGCAGAGTTCATCAGACGTGGTCCGAAGTCACACTGTGCTGCCGTAAAGGCGTATGCAGAATCAGGGTTAAACGTAGGACCGACTGGCTTGGCTGTAGCCACAGTATCAGTAGCATTATCAGCATTGCTTGCTTTCCCCTTACAGCCATAAGCTACGGTTGCGAGAGACACTGCCAAAAGGCAGCCAAAAAAGAGTTTTATATTTGTTTTCATTGTTGATTGTTTTCTTATTCTCTCCTACT
>CAMUQM010000003.1 GCA_947095945.1 uncultured Prevotella sp. | reverse complement strand
GGACATCAGGACGACGGAGAAGAATCTTCGCCAGCTCGATACGCATACGCCATCCACCAGAAAACTCACGTGTAGGGCGGTCAAAATCATCTCTCGTAAAGCCAAGACCTGTCAGCGTACGCTCAATCTCAGCCTCATAATTCTCACCACCCATCATCATATAACGTTCATGCTCAGTCGTGAAACGCTCTACCAACTCAGCGTATCCATCACTCTCATAGTCGGTACGCTCAGCCATCTCCTGCTCCATCTTCTTGAGCTTTGCCTCCATCTTCGTCTTGTCAGCGAAAGCCTTGCGCGTCTCCTCCTTCACGGTCGTATCGTCAGAAAGTTTCATCACCTGAGGGAGATAACCAACAGTCGTATCGTTCGGTATAGAAACAACTCCACCCGTAGGCTTTTGCAGTCCACAAAGTATCTTCAACATCGTTGATTTTCCAGCTCCGTTCTTACCCACTAAGGCTATCCTATCTCGCTCATTGATGACAAATGAAACATCCTTAAACAATGGCTTCACGCCAAATTCCACCGTCAGTCCGTCTATTGATATCATTTCTTTTTCTGTTTCTGAGTATTGAAGTTTAGATTTGATAATTCCCAGCAAAGGATTCCCTCTACAGACATTATTAAACTTCTACGTTCAAACCTCAATGCCCAATTTTTTCCTACAAAGATAATATTTTTATTTTGAATAGTAAAGTTCCCTTATGACGTTAGTTCTCTGTGCCAAGGACATTTTGGATGCTTTCCCATGAAAAGATATACCATGGACTTGTTTCCTCCTTCAACAAAAGTTGAATGTTCTTTTTAAGAAATAGTCTTCCTGCAGCATTATTGATACACTCACCTTCCATAAACAACTCTCCAAACTGCTGCCATGAATCAACATGGGAACTGATAAAACTTATTTCCTCGCGGCAAAGTTCTTCAATCTCCTCAAAAGCTATGTATCCAACCTCTACAGAGGAGGTTAGGATATAAAGATTTAGTCCCGATAAAAATACGGAACGAGACAGATTGTCTTCTTCGTCATGCGCATCTTCCAACTCTTCCAAGACGTTAAAAACATCAGTGGCATCTTTTATTTCAAAGTCTCTTTTAAGGAGTTTCCTCAAACTTTCAACTTCCTTTTCTTTCAATTGTCCAAACTCCATCAGGCGTATTGGTTCACCCGAAGTCAGGACTGACCGGAATGGGCAGCTTAATGCTAAGGAGAGGTTCTCAAGCGTTGGTTTTCCCTGCTGCTTAAACTTGGAAATTAATTCATGAACGGCTTGGTATTCTGCCTGTTCTTCAGCTTTAAGTTCGGCTTTACTTTCTTTTATTCCTTCCTTAAAACTTTCTATCAGTTCCTTGATAAACTTAAACATAACGTTTCCTTATTATAGTTATTTTTCTTCGGATTAAATATCTGCGGAAGTTATTGTCACATACCAGTGTAACAAACATCGTATCTACATATATCAACCATGCTTTTTGTGATGGACAAAGATAGCAAAAATAACTCGTAAAAGCAATGAAATAGAGAATTTATCATCAATATTATTCCTCAAAGGAACCATCGTTCCCAAATTATTTTATGAAAAGAATTCGCACGTTGTAAACAGATTTCCGCAAGTCCTATTTTGATGAATCCATAGGGAATAGTATTGTTAATGGAAATATTTGGAAGTTCTGATTACAGTCGTCAAAATCCCAGCTACGGTTTGATGTCGCATTATGGTCGCAGTTTGACAGTTGTATGAAAGAATTTAATAAAGTGTGCCTGCACAGAGTTTTGTGTGGATTGGATTTGTTTAATTTATTATTAATTATTATCTTTGTATCATATTATAGAGAACGGGCAAGAGGATGTTTCAGACTGTAGGGACGGATGTTAGTGCATCGTCAAGTGTTTTGATATACTTCTTCAGCAATAGAAAGAGAACAGGATATGTCATTAAGATTACCCAGCGGGCTTCCCGCTATTGAGATATTAAAACGTGAGAACATCTTTGTAGGAGATGAGCAGCAAGAGGATGGGGCGGTAAACCGACGACTTCGTATTGTCTTGCTCAATCTCATGCCATTGAAAGTAATTACGGAAACAGACTTTATACGCCTGCTTTCCAATAGTCCGTTACAGTTGGAAATCAATTTTATGAAACTAAAAAGCCACGTGTCAAAGCATACTCCTGCGGAACACATGGACCGTTTCTATCATACGCTTGAGGAACTTAGCAAGGAGAAGATAGACGGACTGATAGTTACCGGTGCACCCGTTGAGGGAATGCCTTTTGAGGAGGTAGACTATTGGACAGAACTACAAGAGATATTCAATTGGGCTCGAGAGAATGTAAGTTCAACGCTTTATATCTGTTGGGCCGCACAAGCAGGACTCTATCATTTCTATAACATACCTAAGTATCCTTTGTCAAAGAAGATGTTTGGTATCTTCCCAACTATTCCTTTGAAGCCTGAATTACCTCTGTTCCGTGGTTTTGATGATGTCTTCCGTATGCCACAAAGTCGTCATACCGAGATAAGACGTGAGGATATAGAACGGGTTGACGACCTCGAAATCATTGCTGAATCGGAGGAGAGCGGGGTAGCTATCGTAAGGTCACGTAGTAGGCGTGAGTTCTTTATCACTGGCCATTTAGAGTATGCCCCCGACACACTTGATACGGAGTATCGCCGTGACCTTGGTAAGCGTGATGACGTAGAGCTTCCGAAGTATTACTATCGTGAAGACAATCCAGAGAAAGGTCCGTTAGTTACTTGGCGTGCACATGCTAATCTTCTGTTTATGAATTGGGTGAGTTGGGTGTTGGGTGTTGAATGATGGGTGTTAATGAATTGTTGCTTTTGATTAGCATCATCTCCCATTATAAATAGCTTATCCCCATCGTTAGAATTCCTCATCACCCAACACTTCCTCATCACCCAACACCCAACATTCATCATCTTATAAACACTTCATCAACACCCACCACCCATCACCCATCACCCAATAATATGCAATCATCATCACCCATCACCCATCACCCAATAATATGCAATCATCATCACCCATCATTCATCACCCATCACCCATCACTCACCACCCATCACCCACCACCATCGAACTCCTTGCACCAGCCAAGAACTTGGAATGTGGTATAGCAGCTATTGATCATGGCGCAGATGCTGTGTATATCGGTGCTTCCCGCTTTGGTGCACGTCAGTCTGCAGGCAATAGTGTGGAGGATATTGGCAAGCTATGCGAATATGCTCATCGCTATGGAGCCACAGTTCACGTGACCATCAATACGATTATCTATAACGAAGAGTTTGAAGATACGCTTGCATTGGTGCGCGAATTAGTGGACGTTGGCGTTGATGCCTTCCTCCTTCAAGATATGGGATTGATGAGTAAAGTGCGGGAGATAGTTCCTGATACTGTTGCTCTTCACGCCAGTACACAGTGTGATACGCGAACTTGGGAGAAAGCACAATGGCTGAGTCAGCAGGGTTTCGACCGTGTTGTACTCGCTCGTGAATTGTCTGCTGAGGAGATAAATGATATCCATAGCCGTTTGCCAGAGCTTGAGTTGGAAGCCTTTGTACATGGAGCTTTGTGCGTTAGTTACAGTGGTGTATGTTATGTTTCACAGCATAGTTTTGGTCGTTCAGCCAATCGTGGTGCGTGTGCACAGTTCTGTCGATTGGCATTCGACCTGAAGGATTCAGACGGAAAGACCATCGAACACCAGCGCCATCTTCTCTCATTGAAGGATATGAGTCAGATAGACAATCTTGAAACGCTTATGCGTTCAGGGGCTTGTGCCTTTAAGATAGAAGGAAGACTGAAAGATATTAACTATGTGAAGAACGTTGTTTCGGCTTATAGTAAGCGTATTGACGAGATTATCAGTAAGCATCCCGACGAGTTCCGTCGTGCTTCTTTGGGACGTGTTCGCTATTCGTTTACACCTGATTTGAAGAAGACTTTCAATCGTGGTTATACCAATTACTTTCTCAAAGGTAGACAAGCAGACATCTTTTCACCTGATACGCCAAAGGCTTTGGGCGAGTTTGTTGGTCGTGTAAAGGAGATAAGACGTGATAGTTTCAATGTGTCCAGCACTGCAAACTTTGCGAATGGTGACGGATTATGTTTCCTTTCACGTGATACAGAAAGTCAGTCAACACGCTTAGAGGGATTCCGTGTGAATCGTGCCGTTGGTAATCGTCTCTATCCTTTCAAGATGCCAAGAGGCTTAAAGCCCGGTATGGGCTTGTATCGTAATCAGGATCAAGCGTTCGATAAAGAGTTGAGTGGTAAGACTGCAGAACGTAAGATTGCGATAAAGATGTGGTTTGGAATCTCCTCTGAAACCTCCCCCAACCCCTCCAAAGGAGGGGAGTGCCTAACGGATAGTCGTGGGACAATATGGGCAAAAGCAGAGGTGATAGGCAGAGCTAATCCAAATCAAACATCTAACGAACGAATATCCAACGAGCATCCCGTTAGGCTCTCCCCTCCCCTTGGAGGGGTCGGGGGAGGTCTCCAACTTGCCCAAAAGCCCCAGCGTGATAATATCATACGCCAGTTGACCAAATTGGGCAATACGGTATATGAATGTTTAGAGGTTGAAATAGTTGATGGAGCCGATAAGTACTTTATTCCGAGCAGTATCCTTGCCGAACTTCGTCGTATGGTGATAGAGAACCTCGATGAGCAGGTGAAGGGAATGCAACGTATGACGATTCATCGGAAGTCTGTGAGCAAGATCTCTGACCATAAGCCACATATTTCGATGGTGAATCCAGCTCAGTATCAGCAATTACCTTATCTGTATAACATCTCTAATGATGCTGCCCGCAAATTCTATGAACAGCAGGGATTGACCAATGCAGAACCTGCTTTTGAGATTCAATACCCTACAGGTGTAACCAATTCTTCAGAGTCAGCAGGGAAGTCTTTCTCTATCAAGGGCGATAAAGAGGCGGTTTCTCATTTGTTGATGCAGTGCCGTCATTGTATCCGTTATTCGCTTGGCTATTGTGTGAAACGAGGAGGACAGAAACCCACTTGGCGTGAACCTCTTTTCCTCGAACTACCTGACAAGCGTCGCTTCCGCTTAGAGTTCGATTGCAAGAACTGTCAGATGAATGTGTGTAGTGATACGTAATTGAAATATATAATCTATAGTTTATCATGATGCTTACGAGTAAACGAAACCTCAAGGAACAAGAACTTGCAAAGACTTCAGCAACGAGGACGGCAGGTAGTTGCTCTGTGCAATGTCGTGGTGTAGTAGGAGTTTTCCTCCTCTTATTGCTTAGTTTCTTGTTTACAGGCTGTTATCATAAGAAGACTCCATCGTCTTTCCGCCTACCTGATAGCATTCAGGAGGCACAAATCTCCCGTCGGTTAGAGGCAGGGGGAGACTCTATTTTGAAGCAAAAAGACAATAACGAAATAGAGTGGAGAGGCACGAGAAGTAAAGTAGACTCGTTGGCTTTTCGTGTAAAACATCATTATTCGCAAGGATTTAACTTTATTGTTACATCTGATTCGCTGATGCTTCTTCGTCAACAACCAGAAGAGGCTGTTAACGATATGAGGACAGACTCCTTTGCCGTTAAGAAAGGAAAGGAAGTCGTTGTGGCTGATATTCGTATTCTTCCCATTGATAAGCAGGATTCTGTATGGGTGCAGATAGCCACAGAAGACTATGCCTTTGGCTGGATTCATGAGTCTCGTCTGTTGAAACAGGTAGATCCCGCAGATCCTATCTCGCAGTTTATCTCTACGTTCTCAAACGTTCATCTCCTTATTTTCTTGATTGTTTTCTCAATCATGGGCGTAGGATATTTGGCTCGTAAGATATTGAAGAAGAATGCGCATATCGTACATTTCAACGATATTAGTTCGTTCTATCCCACGCTGTTAGCCGTCATTGTGGCACTCTCTGCCGCCTTTTATGCGAGCATACAGCTCTTTGCACCAGAGACATGGCGTGAGTTCTACTTCCATCCTTCGCTTAACCCTTTCTCACAACCCTTGTTGCTCAATATCTTCTTGGTGCTTGTGTGGGCAATGCTCATCATCGGTCTTGCCACGATCGACGATGTGCGGAGATTGTTGAAGTCGGGCGAAACACTGCTCTATCTTAGTGGTTTAGGTGCGGTATGTGCGGTGAATTACATCGTTTTCTCAGTGCTTACTTTATATTATATAGGTTATCCACTTCTGATTGCCTATATCTATTATGCTTTTCGTGTTTATCTGCGTAAGAGCAGCGAGACTTATTATTGTGGTAATTGTGGTGTACGCCTTCACAGAAAAGGAAGATGTCCACAATGCGGAGCTGTGAATGAATAGCAAAAGCACTCGTTATATAGGTTAATCAACATGATTTATATCTAAAAATAGATCTCGTTGTTTTTAGAAATTTATTTACAGAATAACAGCCATTTCTACCTTAATTTTAAGGTAAAAATGGCTATTTTTATTTCTCTTGTAAGTGCCATGTAGTCAAATAGTTACAAAGTACTGCAAGAAAAGGTGCTTAGTTGAACTTCAAAAGGGCGTTAGTAAGACCTCAAAAGGGCATCTTTTAGAAGCCAAAAGGGCGTTAATTCGAGTCCAATTCATCATGTGTTTACTTTCAGTGTTTGATTAATTTATTACATTTTAAAATAAGAGGGACTATTAAATGAGATGTTTCCTGATTTGGTTTTTATCTCTTTTATATGCTCTTTTTTCATTAGCAGAATTGCTATATTCCTAATAAATTAGGATTGTATATTATGAATTTTCTTCTTACCTTTGCCATCGTTAACTATATACAAAAACATTAGAGTTAAGATTATATGATTAAGTCTAAACTTGGTATTGCCCTTTTAATGGTGGCTTCTTTGCCTGTAGGAGTGCAAGCCAACAACATTATTGAAAACGGAGATACTTCCCGAGTCTATGACATCGATGAGGTTGTCGTCATTGACCAGCCAAAGGAAGCCTTTCGTCTACGTCAACAGCCATTGAGTAGTACTTCTTTTAATGGCGATTTAATTAGCGGACTCAACGTGCAGGATGTTCGTCATCTCTCGACATTTGTCCCATCGTTCTCTATGCCTGAGTATGGAAGCCGTTACACCTCTTCTATATATATGCGTGGTATTGGCTCGCGTGTCTATTCACCAGCTGTGGGTATTTATGTAGATGGTATGCCTATTTTGAGCAAGAGCGCTTTTAATTTTCATACGTATGATGTCGATCGTGTCGATGTGTTGCATGGTCCACAGGGAACACTCTATGGTATGAATACCGAAGGTGGATTGATTCGTCTTTATAGTCGTAATCCTTTCCAGTATCAGGGAACAGACTTAAAGCTGTCGATTGGTACGAAATTGCATCGCCAAATAGAGGTAAGTCATTATGCGAAACTGAATGATAAGATGGCTTATTCTGTGGCTGGTTTTTATGGAGGTCAGAATGGTTTCTTCCGCAATCAGCATGACGGAACACGTGCCGACCTTATCAATGAGTTTGGTGGTAAGGGTCGTTTTATGTGGCATCCTACGGATAGATTGAACTTTGACTTCATCGCTGATTATCAGTACACTCGTCAAAATGGTTTCCCATACGGACAGGTGGTAACAGAAGACGAAGTTTCGTCAGCAACAATTACCTCACCCCTTTATGGTTTGAAGGCTGGTACACAATTGCCAAATCAGAACCGTCAGAGCAATTATCGTCGTAATATCCTCAATACAGGGTTGGGAGTTAAGTATGCTGGTAACGGATTTGATATCAACTCGATGACCTCATGGCAGTTCCTTCGTGACTATATGCTCATGGATATCGACTATCGTCCGCAAGACTTTTTGCACCTTACACAGCGTCAGTCGGGTAATACTTTGACAGAAGAACTTTCAATTAAGAGTCGTAATAATAGCAAATGGCATTGGACATTCGGTGCTTTTGGTTCTTATCAGTGGTTGAAGACAAATGCACCAGTCTTCTTCGATCAGGAGATGAACACTTTCTTGTCTAAGAAGATTACAGCCTACGCTTATAACGGTATGCTCAACGCAATGGCAAGTCGTATGGCACAGGGAATGATTGCTGGTGGAATGTCAGAGGAACTTGCCAATAAGACGGCACGTGCAAGTGCTGCAGCGGCGATTGCTGCAGCTGGTGGTGTAAACATTAACATGGTAATGGACCCAGTACCGGGTGTCTTCCGTACGCCAACGCTCAACCTTGGTGTTTATCATGAGAGTAATATTGAACTCTCTAATCGCCTTATGGCAACTTTGGGTTTACGCTATGACTATTCACGTGTAAGCATTGATTACGAGACTTCTGCACGTTTAGCGTTGCAGGAAAGTGTGATGGGAGTAAAGCTTAATCCTGTTATTACTTCTACTTTGAAGCATAGTGAGCATGATAACTTTAAGCAGTTCCTGCCAAAGGTTGGTTTGACTTATCGCCTCCAGAATGGTAGTAATGTTTATGCGACATGGTCAAAGGGCTATCGTGCTGGCGGTTACAACTTCGAGATGTTCTCTGATGTGCTTCAGGCTGAAACCTCACAAGCAGCTAATAAGGCACGTGGAGACGTAGATGTTGCACATGATGAGGCTTACTATGAGCGTATTGCTAAGACGATTGAATATAAGCCAGAGACAAGTTGGAACTATGAGGTAGGAGCACATCTTAACCTCTTTAATAATCAGTTGCATCTTGACCTTGCCGCTTATTATATGCAGATTCGCAATCAGCAGCTATCTGTGATGGCTGGTAATTATGGTTTCGGTCGTGTGATGACGAATGCTGGTCGTAGTCATTCTTGCGGTTTGGAGGCAACACTCCGTGGTGTTACGTTGGACAATAAACTTACTTATGGTCTTAGCTATGGCTTTACAAGTGCTCAATTCGATGAGTATAAGGATTCTATCGCTGGAGTAGGTATGGTTGATTATAAGGATAAGCGTGTTCCTTTCGTGCCACAGCATACGCTGGGAGCCAATGCTGATTATCGTATAGATGTTGACCCTGCAGCCTTGCTCAACCCAGCAAGCCGTTTTCATTTGCGCAGTGTTACGGTAGGACTGAATCTCTCGGCACAGGGCAAGACCTACTGGGATGAGCAGAACTCTATCGGTCAGAACTTCTATGTTGTCTTAGGTGCTCATGCCGATGCAGACTTTGGTCCGTTGAGCGTAAACCTTTGGGTGCGTAACTTGACAGATACAAAATATAACACCTTTGCTGTTCAGAGTGCTGCTACCGGTACTCGTTACACCTTCGCTCAGATGGGTAATCCATTCCAAATGGGTGTGGACTTAAGGGTACATTTCTAAAAAGAAAAGCCTCCCCCGCCCCCTCCAAAAGGAGGGGAGAGCCTAAAGGATAAGGCTTGGTATAGGTTATTTAGACCTAATACCCTGTAAGTATAAAATTAAATAAGATAGGTTATAGATATAAGTTAGTAGCTCGTGACCTACTTATATAAATGTAATTGACCTACAACTAAAGTAAGTGAATCTTTACACTTTAGTTGTAGGTCAATTGTTATTATTAGCAATATAAACCCTTCCAAACGCCAATATACTCTTATGTAAACAATATATTATAATGTGTTTAAGTTTCAACGCCACTTGTGTTAGGTATTAACACTATGTGTGCTGGGGCTTAGCACCACATGTGCTCAGCGTGAATAGATTAGTAACAAGGGGCTAATGAGGCTTATGGTAGGCATTGATTTAGTAGTAAAACGTTAGTGACTAACTTCTGTAAAAAATATTCTTCAACAATAAAAGCTTACTCACTCTGCCTACAATTACCTCTCTTATGTCTTCACTTTTGCAGCGAGCATCCTGTTGTACTCCCCTCCTTTACTTCCCTTCGGTCAGTGACCGTTGGTTTGGAGGGGTCGGGGGAGGCTTTATATCCTAATCTTTCCCACTAACTTTCTCTGTTTCCCCTCACCAATAATAGGTGCGTGGGCATCCTCTGGGAAGAATATCGTGAATTGTCCCAGTTTTACGCAGAAATACTCCTTCGCTTCTTGCGTATAAAAACCGCAATCTCTTTCTGGATTATAAGCAATATCAGGTTCACCTAAATCAGATAAAGCGGTCCAACCCATTGTCTCTGGCTGTGATAAGGGAACTTGAATATCAATATATTTTTTGTGGAACTCTAATCGTTGTTCCTCCTTTGTTTTCAGTTTTATCTCATCTAAATTGATAAACAAGTCATCACCGTCGAGTTGGATACGTCCTGCTTCTTGTTGGCTGAAATCATGTTGGAGGATATACTCTAACATTTCCTTCATTCTTGGATGTAGGTTATAGTACCGATGGCATGCGGTTAAATCTGCTATTATCATCTTATTGGCTTTACTTAATGTTATGGAATACCGTTGCAAACATACGTATTTATTCTCTGATAACAAAAGATTCACTCTTAAATAACGTGTATCGGAGGAATGAAAGAATAGTTTCTTCAGATTTCTTTTAATAAATTTGATAGTTGTAATTGAATCAATGTATCATAGCTAATGGTTAGCTTGTTGATAATTACTTTGACAGATTCATGCATATGGGTATAAAAAAATAGGGTGTGTCAGAATTTTGATACACCCTATTCTTCGTATGGGAATTATCCTTTATAGAAGGATTATGCGTTAATCTTTACCTATTAATATAGGTAGATAGCAGTTTTATTCTTCTTCCTCTTCTTCATCCAAAACGACATCAGCTACCTTCATACCTTCAATAGGCAAGGTGCGGTCGATAGCTGCATTGTAAGAGATAGAACTCTCGCTGCGTGACAGACCAAGTGGCATCAGCTTGTCGTGAATGACAGACATAAGATGATGGTTGTTGTATGCGTAAATCTTCAAGAAGAGGTCATACTCACCGGTGGTGTAGTGACACTCTACAATCTCTGGAATTTGACGCAGAGCTTCAACAACATCATCAAATTTCTCAGGGTTCTTAAGGTTCAAACCAATGAATGCACAGGTCTCATAACCGATACGCTCTGGGTCAATAATAAACTGTGAACCTTTTATTACTCCAAGATTTGTTAGCTTCTGAATACGTTGATGAATGGCTGCACCACTGACATTACAAGCACGTGCAACCTCAAGGAATGGAATTCGTGCATCCTCAGAGATGAGATGCAGAATCTTTTTATCAAGACGATCTAAACTTCTATGTGCCATTGTTTTCTATTTTATTTTGCTTACAAAGGTATTAAAAAACTTTTAATTAGCAAAATGAGGAGCCCTTTTTTACAACAAATTACAACTTTACAAACTACTTCAGTTTGTTATTCCTACTCATAGTGGCTGTAAAGTTGACATTCAACACGTTAGCCTCTCTCAACGCTTGTTTGAGATCCATTATCGTACCCATGTCTGCATGGTGGTCTGCTTTGATACTTACACAGAGTTGTTTGCGCTGTTCTGGGGGTAATACAGCAGAGAGCTGAATTAGATATTTCTTTATTTCAGGAATCGTTGTGATATGGTCATTTAATTGTACAACCATCTTTTCTCCATCTACTTGACCGAGTTTGTTGATAGGAAGACCAATATAGATGTATTGTATGTTTGAATTGTTATACATACGTGAGAGTTCTGTTGCCATCGGCACTTGATACTTCACGTGTACGGTTGTTTTCCTCATGTGTACAACTAACATGAAGAAGAAGAGGATAGAGAAGATAAGGTCGGGCATAGAAGCTGTGTTCAATGCCGGAATTTCATGATTTCTGCCACGATAGAATTTCATTCTGAACCTCCTTTCCCTGTGTCGTCTGTGGTTGTAACAGTATAAACTTCCGAGATGCGCATTGGTACTTCGTCAACTATCTGCTTCTGTTGTTCAAAACTACACTGCTCAAAATCCTTACCAAAAAGATTCTGCGAACGTTGGTTGCGGAGTCTGTTATAGGCTGCTACTAATTGGTTTTGCACGTGAAGGTAGGTGTCGTATGAAGCGTTGCGGTCACTCTGCAATTGGATAAGGTGTCCTTTTCCATTGGTTTGAATAAACTGTGTTGCATGCTGTAAAATCTCCTTCATTGTCACAGCCTTACCATCAAGTGTCACCTGATTTTCCGCATCAATAACAATGCGGATAACCTTTTTGCTGTCAACAGCAGCTGGGGGCGTATTTGTCTTGTCGATTGCTGGTAGCTGACGTGATAGTCCTTTGTCGAGGTCCATAGAAGAGGCAACAAGGAAGAATATCAACAGCATGAATGAAATGTCTGCTGTTGATGTCGTATTTAGTATAGGAACCTTCCTTCGTTCTCTCTTACGAAACATCATTATCCACGTCCCTTTCTATAATAGCGTGTCGCTCCAAAGGTTACTACTCCTGCTGCGAGGACAAGAAGAAGTAGTGAACTGTTCACAAACATATCTGTCATACGGAGCCAGAAGCTATCTGTGAAGCTTTGTCCATTGACCATCATTGTTTGTGTTGAACCGAAGGCAAACGTCAAGAGTAAGATGAGTGCTGTAACACCATAGGTGATATAGGTTATCTTTCTGGCAGGTATACCATTGGTAACACCTTCACTTCGGTTAGCTCTTTGTATGCCACGTACAACGGCAATAATAGAAGCTATAATTGTGATAGCAAGCAATCCCCACATAAAGCCAAGTAAGACGTCAGTAAGCATAGGCGCATTAAAGGCGCTATTGCCTGCAAAAGGTGTGTCATAGCCAATAAGATAGAATGCCAAGAAGACAATAGCCGAAAGGGCTACTATCACGTAGAGAACACGCTGTGATATGCGTTCTTCATCCATCTTTGCTATTCCTTTTATTTTCTTCATACTACTTGTTTTAATTCATAATTCAAAATTCATAATTCATAATTATGATTACTTCTTTAATTTAGAAGTCAAAATTCAGAGTTCATAATTATGATTACCGATGTCTTCTATGTCTGTTATAGAAGGAAACTTGGTAAGAATATTTTAATATGAATATCATAATTCTTGCGTACTAATAAGCTCCTATTCGAGTAATCATTAATGAATTGTGAATCATAAGTAATCATAATTATGAATTTTGAATTATGAATTATGAATTCTCAATTATGAATTATGAATTGATTTCAGCTTGTATTTCATTATTGAATCTAACAGTGAGATGGCAGATTCTTCCATCTGTGCTGTGATATGGTCAATCTTTGAGAGGATATAGTTGTAGAATACTTGCAGCACAAGGGCTACGATGATACCAAAGATAGTAGTAATCAAAGCTACTTTCATACCTGATGCCACGATTGTTGGACTGATGTCGCCTGCCTCTTGAATCTGATCGAATGCCATAACCATACCGATAACCGTTCCAAGAAAACCAAGCGATGGAGCCATTGCGATGAAGAGAGTAATCCATGAACAACCCTTCTCAAGGTTGGCACTTTGAACACTACCGTATGAGGTAACACTGCGTTCAATGTTCTCAATAGAATCGTCTATACGTAGCAAACCCTGATAACAGATTGATGCTACTGGTCCGCGTGTATCACGACTCAGTTCTTTTGCCTGCTCTATCTCGCCTGCAACAATCATATCCTCTAATTTACCAACAAATCGTTTGGCATCAATCTCGGAAAGACTTAGGTAGATGATGCGTTCAATACAGAATGCTAAACCCAGTACTAAAGCCAATGCCACTAATGACATAAAGCCAGCATTACCCTCAATAAACTTTCGCTTCAACGATTGATGGATACCAACATCTTGTGTAGTTGGTGTTTTAACGGTTGCAGTATCGGCTACACCAGACTCATTGAGTGCATCATCCGAAAGCGTGTCTGCAGTAGCTGTAATCGCAGTTCTGGCTGGTGTCTGAGCTGAAACAATCGTTGAGCAAGAGAAAGTGAGAATTGTTATGAATGAAAATAGTGCTATTAATTTCCTCATTTTAAAACCTAATAATAGTCTCCTTTGTTAAATTTTTATCGCTTCTTTGTTATTAAAGATGAATCAACCTAAGTAGATTTGGGTTGAGAATTTGTTATATCTTTATTTTTTGACAGGTGTTGCAGCGTTCTTCTCTTCAGCTTTTTGTGCTTCTTTGTTCGCTTCCAATGCATTCTTCTTGCGATGATACTGCATTACTTTTTTGCCAAAGAGAGCAGCCATAGAGTCTGCTGAAAGATGGCGCATAGAACCAGAGTCAAAGCCGACAGAGTCTTGAGGGATGCGATTTCCCTGTTCATCAAGTGTGTCCTTGTAAATATAAAGTCTGCCGTTGAAGATATGCCAACTCGTATAAACAGTCACCTTTGGGTATTCAACAGGGCTTTCATCTTCCAAAGAATTGGCTTTCATGATATAACCTACTGGTGAAGCTTGGTTGTAACTCTTCAGTGTAAAACCATATTCACGTGGTATAAACAATGCAGCTTTCATAGAATCGCTCATTCCAGCCAATATCTCCTCCTCTGTTTTGGTAGGATTAGGCTTCAACTTTGGCACGACTTGAAAAGTCCATGTACCCTTCATCTGTTCAAGGTCAATAACCATTTCTGCCTCGTAAGGGTCAATGGGGTTCGGTACAATCGCCAATGCATCACCAATCTGCGGAGTTCCGTAGACCATGCCATTGCGTTTTGCTGTTACAATGTCAAACTTGATAGGGTCACCTCCCTCGTTAGGTAGGAGAACTATCACAGAATCAGAACAGCCGTCACACGCCAATCCGTAGCGTGTACTATCACCTTTCATTTGAACCTCCACATCAATTGCACTGCGGTCTCCAGTTGATACTTGGTTATAACAAGCTGTAAGGAAAAGCAGTGTAAAACCGATGAGAGGAAAAAACATTTTCTTCATGTACTTACTTTTAGACTGCAAAGATAGTCAATTATTGCAAAAAATATTAGCTGTCAGTCGTTTTTTGGAAATTTTTATCTAAATTTGCAGGTCAGATTGCAAGTTGCAATCCCTTCATTATAGAAAACATATTGAAAACATATATGGGAAAGAAAATTCAGTTCAGTCTCATTTATCGAGACATGTGGCAGAGCTCTGGCAAGTTTCAGCCACGTAAGGACCAGTTGGTACGTATTGCACCTCTCTTCATTGAGATGGGTTGTTTTTCACGTGTAGAGACTAATGGTGGTGCTTTCGAGCAGGTAAACCTTTTGGCAGGTGAAAACCCTAACGAGTCTGTACGTGCCTATACTAAGATTCTGCATGAGGCTGGTATCAAGACACACATGCTTGATCGTGGTTTGAATGCACTGCGTATGTATCCTGTTCCTGATGATGTTCGTGCACTGATGTATCGTGTAAAGCATGCACAGGGTGTGGATATTACTCGTCTCTTCGACGGTCTGAACGACATTCGTAATATTGCGCCTGCATTGAAGTGGGCTAAGGAAGCTGGTATGACTCCACAGGGTACACTCTGTATCACTACCTCTCCTGTTCATACAATTGAGTACTACTGCAAGTTGGCTGACGAGGAAATCGCAGCTGGTGCAGAGGAGCTTTGCTTGAAGGATATGGCTGGTATCGGTCAGCCTGCATTCCTTGGCGAGTTGACTCGTCGTATTAAGGAGAAGCATCCAGACGTGATTTTGGAGTATCATGGTCACTCTGGTCCCGGCTTGTCAATGGCTTCTATGCTTGAGGTAGCCAAGAATGGTATGGATATTCTTGATGTTGCAATTGAGCCATTGTCATGGGGTAAGGTACACCCAGATGTTATCTCTGTACAGAGCATGTTGAAGAACGCTGGCTTTGATGTGCCAGAAATCAACATGGATGCCTACATGAAGGCTCGTGCTATGACTCAGGAGTTTATCGATGAGTGGTTAGGCTACTTCATCAACCCACAGAACAAGATTATGAGTTCACTGCTTCTTGGTTGTGGTTTGCCCGGTGGTATGATGGGTTCAATGATGGCTGACCTCGGTGGTATCCGTTCGTCTATCAATAACCTCCGCAAGAAGAAAGGCGAGGCAGAGCTTTCTGTAGATGATATGCTCGTTAAGTTGTTCGACGAGGTAGCATACGTATGGCCACAAGTTGGTTATCCTCCATTGGTAACTCCATTCTCACAATACGTTAAGAATATTGCTCTTATGAACCTTCTCACCCTTGAGCAGGGTAAGGGTCGCTACGTAATGATGGACGATTCTATGTGGGGTATGATTCTCGGTAAGAGTGGTCGTGTTCCCGGTGAGATTTGTCAGGAGTTGAAAGACCTTGCTAAGCAGAAGGGTCTTGAGTTCACTGATGCCGATCCTCACACCTTACTCGCTAACGCTCTTGACGACTTCCGCAAGGAAATGGATGAGAACGGATGGGATTATGGTCAGGATGATGAGGAACTCTTCGAGTTGGCTATGCACCCAGAGCAGTACCGCAACTACAAGAGTGGACAGGCTAAGAAGAACTTCCTTGCTGATCTTCAGGCTGCAAAAGATGCGAAACTCGGTGCAAAGGTAAGCCCAGAGGAGGCTGCTGCATTCAAGCATGCTAAGGCTGATGCTATCGTTTCTCCTGTTAAGGGTCAGCTCTTCTGGGAATTTCAGGGTGATGGTGAGGCTGCTCCAGCTATCGAACCATTCATCGGTAAGGAGTACAAGGAAGGTGATGTCTTCTGTTACGTTCAGGCTCCTTGGGGCGAGTTCGTAACTGTTCCTGCTGCCCTCGGTGGTAAGTTGGTTGAAATCAACGCTAAGCAGGGTGCTAAGGTTGATAAGGGCGATGTTATCGCTTACATCGAGAGAGCACACGAAGAATAAAGAAAGATTATTATAAATGATAGGGCCACGGTTCCTCATTCATGACGGTGTAAAACTGTCTGGGAGAGGAAGCGTGGCTTTTTTGATTATATGGATTATCAAGCAATTATCAATAAATACTATCCAGAGGATAACGAATTGCGACGTATCCTCTTGGTTCATAGCCGTGCGGTAGCGGATAAGGCACTTGCTATTGCCGACCATCACCCAGAATTGTCGCTCAATCGACAATTTATAGAGGAAGCTGCTATGCTGCATGATATAGGTATTGTTCGTTGCAATGCACCGAGTATTCAATGCTTTGGAAGCGAACCTTATATCTGTCATGGACGTATTGGTGCTGAAATGTTGCGTGCAGAGGGCTTTCCTCAACATGCTCGTGTCTGTGAACGCCATACGGGAGCAGGTATAACACGCAGCCAAATCATCGCACAAAAGCTACCACTTCCAGAACAAGATTTCCTTCCAGAAACAATGGAAGAGAAAGTTATTTGTTATGCTGATAAGTTCTTTTCCAAGACACATCTTGATGAAGAAAAGACAATTGAACAAGCGATAAAGAGTCTTTCAAAATTTGGAGAGGAAGGACTTGTTCGTTTCCGTGAGTGGGTGAAGATGTTTTAAGCCTCTTTTAGTATGCATCGCTTTACTTTTTTAGATGGTTTAAGTACTATTGTTCTCTTTTTCCATGTTGACAGTCTCTTGCTGATATGTAACAAGATGATTGATTTGTTATACTCGTAATAGTTTAAGTCATTATTTCTTTGTACTTTTGTAGTATGATAAGAAAGAACCCATATACAGAGGAGAAATATAAGCATTATAGAGTGACGGAGCCTGCTCCGTTGCTTGAATGGTTGTTGGCTAATCTGAATGAGAGCAAGAACAAGGTGAAAGCAACGCTACAGAACCGTGGTATCAAGGTGAACAGCAAGTGCGTTACGCAGTTCGATTATCAGCTGAAAGCAGGCGACAAGATATCTGTCAGCAAAAGTAAGAAAAACGATTTGTTCCGCAGTCGCTATGTGAAGATTGTTTATGAAGACAAATTCTTGGTGGTGATAGAAAAGAATATCGGTATTCTTTCAATGGCTGCTGGTCATTCCTCGTTGAATGTTAAGACTGTTCTTGATGATTATTTCCGTAAGTCAAAGCAGAAGTGTACGGCGCATGTTGTGCATCGCCTTGACCGTGACACATCAGGACTGATGATTTATGCTAAGGACATGCAGACCGAGCAGTTGCTGGAGCGTGACTGGCATAATATCGTTTATGATCGTCGTTATGTGGCTGTGGTAAGCGGTGAGATGGAGCATGATGAGGGTACGATAGCTAATTGGTTAAAGGACAATAAGTCATACGTAACCTATAGTTCTCCTGTGGATAATGGTGGAAAATATGCAGTTACGCATTTCCATGTCCTCGACCGTACGGTTGCACATAGTCTTGTTGAGTATCAGTTAGAGACGGGACGTAAGAATCAGATACGTGTACACTCTGCTGATATGGGACATCCTGTCTGCGGTGACATAAAGTATGGGAATGGTGATGACCCACTACATCGACTTTGTCTACATGCATACGTGCTTTGCTTCTATCATCCTGTTACACATCAGCGTATGGAGTTTGAAACCCCAGTTCCTGCTGTGTTCAGACATTTATTTAAGTAATCATATAATATCCAATGGAGAATCTACAATATTTTATCGGCTTACTTGCTGTCTTGGTTATCGGTATCTATCTTATTAAAAAGATAACTGGTTGCATCTTCCGTATTATCATAGCAGCAGTAATTCTTGGTGTTGCTTACTGGGCTTTGACTGGTTCACAACTCCTTTAGCTTTCCGGTTTAGAATTATTTACGTGAAAACAGATATTTCTTTTTCACGTAAATAATTATTTCTTATAGTGTGCTATCTTGCAAACTTTTTCTTTTTAGTTAGGCATTAGGGTTTCATTATCTTCTGTATAAAGACCATAACGCCCCCTTTTTTCTATCTTTAATCGATGTGTTGATGCCCAGCACATGCTGTGTTGTTGGTAAGCACCAATGGTGTTGACCGCTAATTACTTTTCAATATATTATCGAGGTAGCATCAACTTGTCGTTAGAAACGAGTTATACAGTCTTTTCTCATTTTGTATCTTTGCTTTTTAGTAGATGCCTTGCAGGTTGTTTACTATCATGTTGAAGTCTACAGAACGCAAAAAGCCCTGTTCCTTTTTGCATTACAGATTGTAAGCAAAGGGAACAGGGCTTTGTTATAGTGTATTGCTATCTGCTATTTACTTAGCCAAAGCAGGGTAGAGTACAAATTCGAAGCTTGTTGGCTTAACTGGTACGCGATACTTCTCTGCCACGCCGGGACCACAAGTTGCGGTGCCAACACCACTCTGTGCAGCATCTAAATGTACGGTAAGTAAACCGTCACGTGAGAGCTGGTTGATGTGAGTCGCACGGTCGATAACGCTGTCAGAGAATGGAGTTACAGAGAACTGGAATGGGTTCTGTGCAGCTACCATTAGGCAGTTACGTGTGTCAGAGAGTGACATCCAACGTACATCTGTGCGATTACCTGTTGACTGTGGCTTCACATAATAGTGGAACATAGCCTCTGCAGTCGTCTTGTAGTGTCCAATAAAACCAGCTTCCTTGCGGTCGTTATAGGTTTCAACATCACCACGTCCGTTGTATTCAACCTTGCCGAATGTGTCCTTCACGCGGAAGGTAAGACCAAGACGAGCAAGTGCCTTAACTGCTGCTGTGTCTGGAGTAAAGTCAACCTTTACAGCCAATGCACCATTCTTCTGTGGCTGGTAGGTGAAGACAGCCTTACCAATTACGTTGCCCTTCTTGCCTATTACGTCAGTTTCAGCACGTGTTACGTCCTTCGTACGAGTAATCTTTGTCACCTTTTGGCTGATAGA
Source organism: uncultured Prevotella sp. (assembly GCA_947095945.1). GTDB lineage: Bacteria > Bacteroidota > Bacteroidia > Bacteroidales > Bacteroidaceae > Prevotella. The sequence continues at coordinate 15,728 of CAMUQM010000003.1, read as the reverse complement.
ATCGATACCATCCTTGCGCCAAACTCTTACGCCAAACTGGTCACGACCATCGTTGTCGGTAGCTGGACGGTAGAGGCTAAGACTCAATGGAGCATCGAGGAACTCCTGATTGCCACTCTTCAGAGAGGTCAACTCGCCAGTATATTCGTTCACCTTATAAGTCATGCGTTGCTTCTCTCGTGGGAGGAAGGTAGTACAATCGTTTGCTTTCTTTAGTAGGAACTGGTCGTATGCAACAACATCATTCTTTGTGAGAATCAAAGCATCGTTGATAGGATACCACTCAAGATTGAGGTACTGCTCCTTATCTGTAGTTGCTACAACTGATGGGAGCGTGATGGTCGTTGTCTCGTGCGGAGCACAATCTACATGCTGTGTACCCTTTGTTACAACCTTTCCGTTCTCATCAACAATCTGCCAGTTGAGCTGGTAAGCATTCAGATTGGTGAAATCAAACCAGTTCTTAACCTTTATTGTAATGCCCTTCTCGTTTGAAACGAGTTCAGACTTGATGTTCTGATAGATTTTCTTCACCTCAGAGAGATGTGGGTGAGGAGTGCGGTCGGCAGCAATAAGTCCGTTAGTACAGAAGTTGTCGAAGCTTGGTACGTCCTTTGGACCGTAATCACCACCGTAACTCCAATACCAGTTACCGTTCTCGTCAAGCTCACGGAATGACTGGTCAACCCAGTCCCAGATGCTACCACCCTGCAAGATAGGCTCTGACTCTATCAAATCCCAATAGTCTTTCATACCACCACAGCTATTACCCATAGCGTGAAGATACTCACACATGATGTAAGGGCGTGTTGTGTCAGTGCGCTTTGCGTATGCCTTCATGTGATCGAGCGAACGATACATAGGGCAATAGATGTCTGTATTGAAGTTTTCCTCAGCACGCTCATACTGGATAAGACGTGTCTTGTCAGCGTTTTTCAGCCAACGGTAGGTGTGTTCAAAGTTCACACCATTGCCCGCCTCATTACCCAATGACCAGATGATGATACTTGGGTGGTTCTTTGTACGCTCATACATACGGCGTGTTCTGTCCATGTGTGCCTTGAGCCATGTGCTGTCCTTTGCCAAAGACTCCTTACCATAGCCCATTCCGTGAGACTCAATATTTGCCTCGTCGATGACATATAAGCCGTATTTATCGCATAGCTGGTACCAGTAAGAGTCGTTAGGATAGTGAGAACAACGTACGAGGTTGATGTTGTTCTGCTTCATCAAACGGATATCCTGCTCCATGAGTTCTTTGCTCACGGTACGTCCCAACTCTGAATGCTCATGTCTGTTGGCACCCTTTACGAGGATAGGTGTACCGTTCACGCAAAGCTGTTTGTTCTTAATTTCAATTGTTCTGAAGCCCACCTTGCTACCAGTCTGCTCGGTTACATTACCATTCTTATCCTTCAAAGTGATGAGAAGGGTGTAGAGGTTTGGGTGTTCAGCACTCCATGCAGCAACGTTCTGTACGGTCTTTGTGGTGAAGTTCACCATCTCGTCATTGTTCTTTGCACCGATAGCTTTGTCCTCAGAGAGAACTGTGTTACCCTTTTCGTCAGTCAAAACATAGCTTATAGTGCCGTTGCCAGCACCTTTAATACTTGTAGTAAGGCTAAAGTTACCATTGAACGAACCATTGTCCTGCTTATCAACACCAGCTGCTACGTTGTAATCAGCAATATACTGTGTTGGGGTAGAGTAGAGGTAAACATCCTGCTCTATACCACTGATGCGCCAATAGTCCTGACACTCAAGATAAGAACCTGATGCCCAACGGTAAACCTCCATAGCGATAGTGTTCTCACCATCGTTCAGATACTTTGTAATATCCCATTCTGAAGGCATTTTTGCACCCATGTTATAACCAACGTAGGTACCGTTAATCCACAGATAGAAGAAAGACTTAACACCCTCGCAGCAGAGTACTACGCGGCGACCCTTCCATGTTGAAGGAATCTTAAAGGTACGACGATAAGAGCCAACTTCGTTTTGTGCGTATGGAACGAGAGGAGGATTCTTCTTGAATTGGAAGAGTTTGTCATCAAACTCGTATGTTTCGTTTACATAGATAGGCAAACCATAGCCCTGACGTTCCCAGTTTCCCGGTACGTTGATGTCTTTCCAACTCTGCACAGCAAAGTCAGTCTGATAGAAATTCTTTGGTCTGTTGTCTGGGTTTTTAGTCCAATGAAATTTCCATTTGCCATTGAGCGACATGTAATAATCTGACTGCTCATAGCCTCCGGGTTGCTGTAACTTATCAAGCGAGCTATATGGCAGAACATAAGCATGCGGCTCAATCTTGTTCAAACCTGTGGTGTACTGACTCTGCCACTCTGGATTAGTGGTCTGAGCAAACGAACATAAAGGGGTAAGTGCTCCGATAAGGAGCGCGTAAAGTTTTCTCATGTCTATGTTAGGTAATGAAAAATTCAGAAATTGATTTAGACGGTTTGTAGTAAAGAGATAGCTCTCTCTGATATCTATTCAGATAGAGTTATCTCTTTGTTGTTGATGGTGTAATGGAAAGAGATGGTATAAGAAAGTCCGTCTAAAACATTTCTTATATCCTTATTTCTCTTGATAACACCTGTATAAGTCTTCTTATTGTCCAATTTAGAATTAACAATAATCTTATAATCGTAGAGCTGCTCAAGGATATGGGCAATCTCTTTGATTTGCATATTGTTAAATGGAATCATGTCATCGCGCCATACAGCATCTGCAAGTGCATAGCCATTCTCAGTTGTAATAGTTTTAGACTCCTTGCTGACAGTAGCCTTTTGATTAGGCTGGAGGATAACCTTTCCTTCTCCGTTCAGTCCAGTTACTTCTAATCTTCCTTCTATTAAACTGATAATTTCTTTTCCATCAGCAGCTTGGTCTTTAAAGTTGAAAGTTGTTCCCAATACTTTGGCTGATGCACCATCGCTGCTTACAATGAAAGGTTTTTCTGCGTTCTTCGTCACCTTGAACAATGCTTCGCCCTTTAAGTTAACCTTTCGTTCATTGCCTTCAAAGTTGTCTGCGTAACTAATGGTTGCTCCCTTGTTGAGCCATACGGTAGAATTGTCGGGTAAGACGACCTTTTTTACTTCGTTCATAGCAGTAACTGTGATTGTTTCTGCTGTCTGGTGAAGATATGCAAAGAGTCCTCCTCCAATCAATAATACGGCTGCTATGATTGCTGCAGCATAGCGGAAGAAATGAAATTTGCTCTTATTTATAGTCTGTTCTTCGTACTCTTTTATGCGGTTAAATAGTTTAGTCTCTGCTTCTTCGATTTTCTTAGATGTAGCAAACTGGTTGTTCTTTCCTAAATGGAAAGCCAACTCCATCTCGAAGAAATCCTTTCGGTTTTCCTCCGAGAGTGCCAGCCATTCAGCCAGCTGCTCCATCTCTTTGGCAGTTGCCTTGCCAACAAGATAGTCCTTAATGGTCTTGTTATTTATTTCACTCATTCTGTTTTGTTTCAGCTGAGGCGTATTGTATTTTAATCTTTTAGCCAGCAGTTTTCCTGCTACTCATTTCTTATAACAACCTTATAGGTCTTTTTACGTAATAGTAATTAATAAAAAATGTTATAAATAATGCTGTTTTGTCAGTTAAAGTGTATGTTTGCCATAGCTTACTCATTGTTGATGACGAATTATTTTCATGATAAAAAGAATTTCTTTTCATGAAGAAAAATATTTCTGTTCGTGAAAATAAATATTTCTGTTCATGAAAATAATTTCATCGAGCAGATGTTTTCTTCTTGAAAATGTCCCTATGTGTGACGTTTTAGTCTTGTCCTTAAGGTCTTTAAAGCCTTGTATAAATGTACTTCAACAGTACGAATCGAAATGCCTAACTGCTCTGCAATCTCTTTGTTTTTCTTGTCGTGCTGATAGCTTAATATAAAAACCTCGCGACATTTGGCAGGAAGTTCTCCGATTGCATCATTGATTTGCTTTCTTGTTTCCAAGCCTTCAATATAGCCCATCACGTCGTTAGCCTCTGGGTTATAATAGTCTAACTTGAACTGAGTAATTTTCTTTACGCTGTCGGCATGGTTGTTGACAACGGTACGGTGCTTAATGACATTGAGTGCGCGGGTATAGACAATACGATAGAGGAAAGCCTTAATGTGGCTTTCATCCTCAATATCCTCTTTGCGTTTCCATAATTCCATGAAAGCTTCCTGTACGATATCCTCTGCCTCATCATCTTGTACAAGACGAGTGGCATAGAAAGAGAGAGAGGGATATAAAGCCCTAAATATCTGTCGGAACCTTTGTTCTGGTAATGTCATTGTCTATTTTTGAACCCTGCTATATCTGGTTCTATCCTATCTACATTTTTACTCTTTGCGATGGTGTTAGCAGGATATTTTTAATATTTATGAACAAAGATACACTTTTTATACTTGTTAAGACGAATGGAGGGGTTAATTTATGTGAAATGGAGGTAAGGCTACCTTATTAAATAAAGATAATTGATTATCTTTGTGTATCTAAACTCAATTTCTTATTAGTGTATTGTAAAATTAATACTATTTGAGCTGATTTCATGATGATAGCTGGTTGTCTGAAAGTGTTACTTTCTCTTAGAACGTTCATGTGTGCCTTTCTCTTGCTGATGGGTGTACATAGTGCTTCTGCACAGGTATCACTAACAACAAATCAAACAGATTTAAAAACTGTAATTCAGCGTATTAAGTCGAAGACTAAGTATCGTTTCTTTTATGATGATGAACTTGGGAAGCAGAAGATTAACGCTGTCTCTATAAGTAATTTGCCTATTGATTTTGTGCTGAATAGGCTTTTTGAAAACACAGGGATTACTTATAAAATCATCGATAATATTATCTATCTAAAGAAAGAAAAGCCAGCTGTTCAGAGTAGAGAAGCAGGTGGTGCAGAAGCTATTTTGCAACAACGTAGGGCGGAACAGACAGTTACACCAGCGCTTTACACCTTCAATGGGCAGGTGCAAGATGTGTCGGGTAATCCTCTTATTGGTGCAACCATCATAGTAAAGGGGAGTTCTAAGGTACGTGCTATGTCAGATTTAGAGGGTAAGTTTGTCTTGAAATCAGACAGTCCCAATCCTATTTTGGTCATTTCTTGTATAGGTTTCGATACGATAGAAAAGCGTATAGGAAATCAACATAATCAGTTGTTTGTGTTGAATGAGAGTCTCTATGAATTGGAGGATGTCTTTGTGACGGCTTTAGGAATCAACCGTTCGCGTACAGCCTTGAACTACAATGTCAAGCAGATGAATGGTGAGGAGTTGAACAAGGTGAAGACGACCAACTTTGCGAATGCCTTGGTTGGAAAGGTTGCAGGTATCTCCGTCAATGAGTCTGCTGCAGGAATGGGTGGTGCAGCACGTGTGGTAATGCGTGGACCGAAGTCTTTGGCGCAGAGTAATCAACCGCTTTATGTGATTGACGGTATCCCTATCAATAATCGAAGCAATGATGATGTGAAGAGTGGTATTTACTCATTACAACCCGGTGCAGAGGGTATTTCAGATATTAATCCTGATGACGTAGAGAGTGTTTCGGTTCTTAGTGGTGCTGCTGCAGCTGCTCTTTATGGTTCAGCCGCAGCGCAGGGAGCTGTGATGATAAAGACAAAGTCGGGCAGAGTAGGGAAAACTTTGGTGGAGTTTTCTACAAGTATGCAGTTCCTTTCTCCTTTTGTTTTGCCTGATTTTCAGAATGAATACGGCAATCGTACCAATGAGATGAAGTCGTGGGGAACGAAGAATACGTCGGGTACAGGTGGCTATACGCCTAATGACTTCTTCCGTACGGGAGTAAACTTTACGAATAATGCAACTGTAACGGCAGGTACAGAGCGCAATCAAGTCTATCTTTCTTTGGGCTCGTCAACAGTGAGTGGTATTATTCCGAACAATGATTTTCAACGATATAACCTCACGTTTAAGAATGTCTTTTCGGCATTACAGGATAAGTTAAGGCTGACTTTCTCTTTTAAGTTTGTTAGAGAAAATGATAGGAATATGTTGGCACAGGGACAATATTTCAATCCACTGACATCTGTCTATCTTTTCCCACGTGGCGAGAACTTCAACGCTATCAAGGAATTTGAGTCTTATGATGTGGCACGCAATATCAATTTGCAGAATTGGCGCTATGGCGATGACTTGAAGATGCAAAACCCTTATTGGGTTACTAATCGAATGTTGAAGACAACGAAGCGTAATAGATACCTTACTGACCTTGGTATAAAGTATCATCTTACACGTTGGTTAGCTCTTGAAGGAAGACTTCGTTGGGATGAAGCAGTAAATAAATTGGAAGACAAGCGATATGCTTCAACGCTTGATATCTTTGCTCATTCGCCTTACGGATATTATAGTTATTGCAAGGTGAATGACCGTTCTTTCTATGCTGATATCATGGCAGACGTCTCTAAGCGATGGGGCGACTTGTCGCTTGTGGCTAATGTTGGTACGGCTTTCATTAATACATCTTATGATGTGGCTGGCTTTCAAGGAGGATTAAAAGCCCCTTCGAATATCTTTACTCCTAATGGAATCGACTATAGTAGGGTGTCGAGTGATAATCGACCAATCTTTGATATTACACGTCATGCTATTCACTCCGTACTTGGAAGTGTGGAGTTAGGCTGGCAAGAACGTGTCTATCTGACGGTGACAGGGCGTAATGACTGGGACTCTTCGCTGAGCAATACGGCGCAGCAGTCTTTCTTCTATCCTTCTGTGGGGATGTCTGCAATTCTTTCAAAGATGCTTAAATTGCCGAAGTTTGTTAATTTTTTGAAGTTCCGTACATCGTGGGCTTCAGTGGGTTCTGCCATTTCTCCTAATATCTCTTCAGCTTGGCGCTATGAGTATATCCCTTCAACAGGCACTTATCACACGGTCACATATAAGTTTCCTGATAACTTCTACCCTGAGCGCACGAACTCATGGGAAGCGGGTATGACGGCACATTTGTTTAAAGAAGCACTGTCCGTGAAGTTCACACTTTACCAATCGGATACGAAGAATCAAACTTTCCTTCGCCAGATTACGCTTGGTGGCGCTTTTAATCGTGAGTATATTCAAGCGGGAGATGTGCAAAATAGAGGTTTGGAGTTGGGTGTTGGATATAACAAGAAGTGGAATAATCTTCGTTGGTCGATGAATATGACCTACAGTACGAACCGTAACCGAATCGTAAGATTGCTTGATAATCCTAACGAAACATTGCGACAAGGTGGTCTGAATGGTTGTGAGGTGATATTAACACAAGGTGGTACGATGGGCGACCTCTATACTTTTACTGATTTTAAGCGTGATGCGCAAGGAAATATTTTACTCAATACCGATGGACAAGTGATGCAGATGGAATTGCCTTCACCTAAGCTGGTAGGCTCCGTTTTGCCAAAGGCACAGCTTGGATTGAATAATAATTTCTCGTGGAAGGGAATAGAACTTGGGATGCTGATATCTGCTCGTTTGGGTGGTGTCTGCGTATCACAGACACAAGCTTTCATGGATTCGTATGGCGTTTCTAAGAAGACTGCTGAACTGAGGAATAATGGTGGTGTTGCTGTTGGTAATCAGTTGGTTTCTACTGAAAAGTATTACACAGTTGTTGGAGGCGAAACACCGATTTGGGATGAGTACGTCTACAGTGCTACTAACGCCCGAATTAAGGAGCTTTATTTGGGTTATACCTTTGATAAACTGATTCGTGGGGCAAAGGTGTCAGTAGCTTTGACAGCAAGAAACCTCTTGATGCTGTATTGTAAAGCACCTTTTGATCCCGAAGCAACCCCTTCAACGGATATATATTATCAAGGATTTGATTATTTCATGCAGCCCAGTCAACGTTCGTTGGGCTTTAGTATCAACGTAAAACTTTAAGATTATGATGTTTAGTAGAAAGAAACTCCTTTTCTTCTTCTGTTTGCTGACAGTATTATCTTCCTGTACGGGTGAATTCGTTGATATCAACCGACCCGGAAGTAAACTGTCGTCAGAGGAGTTGAAGCGTGATAACTATGCTGTCGGTTCATTTTTGATTCAGATGCAAGGAGTGGCTTTTCCAGAGCAAGAAAACGCCTACCAGACGATGATAGACTTTGTTGGTAATTATCTGGGTCGTTACACAACCTACACTAAGGAATTACCTAAAAATCATACACTTTTTAATGCGAGTAACGCTTGGTGTGCTTGGCCAGCCTCTTACGCACCTCCTATAGTGTCTGCATTTAATGAGGTTGTCAATCTGAATGGTAAAGAGAATGTTTCTTATGCGTGGGCATTGATTCTTCGGGCACAGGCTTTTCTACGTTTTACGGATATCTACGGACCCTTCCCTCTCAGTATGAATGCAGATAATGCTGTGGTTTACACTTCTCAGCGGGATATATATATGCAATTGATTAAGGACTTGAATGAGGCTACTGACTATATCTCATCAGATACGCAACTTGATAAGGAAATGATAGCCTTTGCACCGTACGATCTTGTATATAAGGGTGATTTCAATAAGTGGCGTAAGTTTGCTAATTCACTAAAGTTGCGTATTGCCGTACGTATAAGCAATGTAGAACCTGCTATGGCGCGTTCTTTAGCTGAGCAGGCGGTGAGAGATGGCGTGATAGAAGGGAATGAGGATAACTGTGCTATTCGTTATAATAAGTCGGGTTTGTGGACAACTGCGGTTTCATGGGGCGATAGTCGTATCTGTGCTGACATTGAAAGCTATATGACTGGATATAAAGACCCACGAATAAGTAAGTATTTCTTGCAGCCGATGACGGCAGGAAAACGTAAGTATATTGGCTGTCGGGCAGGTGCGGCGATAGGAAGTAACGTTGTTGCTAAGCGTCTTTATTCTACTGTCAATGTGCATGAAACCAGTCCGGGCTTATGGCTTACAGCATCGGAAATGGCTTTTTGTAAGGCTGAGGGGGTCTTGCGTGGTTGGAATATGGGCGGTGGTACTGTCAAGGAGTATTATGAACAAGGTGTAACACTATCCTTCAATCAATGGGGAGTAGACGGTGTTGCTACCTATTTGTTGGACAACACCTCCACAGAAGCTAATTACGCAGATGCTTTAGGTGGCTTTGGAGGGGCTGCAGCAAAGGCTTCTACAATTACCATAAAATGGAATGACAGTGCCTCAATGGATGAGAAAATGGAGCGCTTGATTATACAGAAGTGGATTGCTTTGTTCCCGAATGGACAGGAAGCATGGAACGAAATTCGTCGTACGGGTTATCCTCGTATTTTCTCTGTGCCACAGGCAACAAACGGTTATACGTTGCTAACACCTAATAGAATTCCTTTTGATAAGAATCAGCAAATTAATAATCGCAGCAATTACGATAAGGCAGTCGAACTTTTAGGTGGTCCTGATGATTATGCAACACCAATGTGGTGGCAGAGATAGTTTATTTTTCTCTGCTTGTATTTGTAGTTGTTTGTGGTGAAATTTATTTACAAAAATATCGCTTTAATATGTTATTTTTGTGCTCAAAAAGGCTATTTTTATCACTCTTGTAATCATCAAGTAGTCAGATAGTTATAAGAGTGTGTTTGAAAAGGTGCTTAATTGGACTTCAAAAGGGCGTTAGTTAGAGCTCAAAAGGGCATCTTTTGGAAGTCAATTGGGCATCTTTTCGATTCCTATTAAGCATCTTTTCGTTTTTGAGTGGTGAGTTTTTATTTACAATTATTTCGATTTATCTCGATTTTCAAACCATCGTAGGCAAAGAAAACATCTTTAGGGAGTTGTTTTTGTGCCTCTTCGTGTAAGCCTATTTTATGGGTGAGATGGGTCAAATAAGTGCGTTTTGCTCCAATCTTTTGGCTGAAATCTATGGCTTCTGAAATCAGTTGGTGGGAATGGTGCTTAGGTTCCCATCGTAAAGCGCTTACAACCAAGGTCTCAACGCCTTGAAGATAAGGAAGTTCTTCATCCTCAATAGTTTTCATGTCTGTGATGTAGGCAAGTTTGCCAAAGCGATAACCGAGGATAGGTAGCTTTCCGTGCATTACAGAAATAGGCATGACCTCAATGTCGCCTATACAAAATGGGGTATGAGGTTGAATGCTATGAAGATTCAGTTTAGGAACTCCGGGGTAAGGATTTTCAGTGAAACAATAAGGAAAATTGTGGCGTAAACCATCGCAGGTACTGGCGTTGGCATACACTTCTATATCCCCCAAGGCGCAATACGGGCGTACATCATCAATGCCTCCAACATGATCATAGTGGATATGTGTAATCAGTAAGCCGTCAATCTTGCGGAAAGGGTGTGGCAACATCTGTTGGCGAAAGTCAGGACCACTGTCAATAACAATGCGTGTGTTTGCCGTTTCCAATAAAGCAGAAGTGCGCAATCGGTTGTCACGTGGGTCTTTACTCTTACATACCTCGCAACTACAACCAAGCACTGGAACGCCGTTAGATGTGCCTGTGCCGAGGAAGGTAAAGCCTCCCCCGACCCCTCCGAAGGGAGGGGAGCCCTTTATCGGTCGTTCGTTGCTTGTATGTTCTTCTTGTTTCAAAGGATATGTTCTTAACAATTGGTTTGATACTTTATAAGTATTTCTTAATTAAAGGCTTATCTATAACGAGTGTCTATGGTTGGATGTTGCAGTTGTTATGATATGTCTTAATATTAAACTATACCACAACATAAAGAAGTAGCTCCTTTTGTTTAGCACTCCCCTCCCTTTGGAGGGGCTGGGGGAGGCTTCGTTTGTTTAGTACTCCCCTCCTTTTGGAGGGGTTGGGGGAGGTTTTTTGTAGGGAGGCTTTAGTTTGGTGAAGTATTCACCTCCGGATGTATCTCAATTCCAAACTTCTCCTTTACATCATGCTGTATCGTCTTATAAAGGCGTACGATGTCAGCACCTGTTGCACCACCAAGGTTCACCAATACCAAGGCTTGCTTTTCGTAAACACCTGCAGGGCCAAGTGCCTTACCCTTCCAACCGCATTGTTCAATCATCCAACCGGCTGGAATCTTCTCATGATTATCATCAATGGTATAATGGGGCATACGCTCATATTGCGCTGCCAACTCCTCATATTTAGCCTTAGAAACGATAGGATTCATGAAGAAACTGCCCGCATTACCAATAATCTTAGGGTCGGGGAGTTTCGCATTGCGAATGGCGGTTATCGTCTGACGAAGCTCTGCTGCAGTAGGGTTTTCAATACCTTGCTCGGTCAATGCCGCACGGATATTACCATAGTCGAGCTTAGGCTGATAAGTCTTAGAAAGGCGATAGGTTACCGATGTGATAAGAAATTTATTGCGCCATTCGCGCTTAAACTTACTCTGGCGGTAGCTATACTCACATTCAGCATTCTTGAAATGATGCACTTTGCCAGTGGCAATCTCCACCGCTTCTACCTCATCAATCAGGTCTTTGGCTTCTACACCGTATGCTCCTACATTCTGTACAGCGCTCGCACCACACTCACCGGGGATAATAGAAAGGTTCTCTGCGCCATAGAGGTCGTGAGAAACACAGTAATCTACAAAGTCGTCCCATACGTAAGCAGAGCCACAACGTACGCGTTCTTCATCAATTTGCTCGATAAAGGAGATGCCAGAGTGGAGTACAGTACCCTTATAATCGCCGGTAAGCAAAAGGTTACTACCACCACCGAGAATCAGCAATGGATAGTCTTCGGCTTTCAACGAGCGCACAAGTTCCTGCGCTTCCTCTACAGAATTGTATTCGACAAAACGCTGACATTTAGCATCAATACCGAAGGTATTATGTTTTAGTAGACTATAGTTAGACTCTATTTTCATTTTAGCTTCTATTGTTTTTGTGTTGTCCTTGGTTTCTGTTTATAATAAGGAGTTAATCTTCATGGGACATAGTCCCACAATCATAACATGAAACAGCTGAGTGATAAGATTAAAGAAAGACCCACAACCAAGATAGGTTGGGGTCTGTTCATTAATAAGCTACAACCTTCTCTAAGCGCCAGTCTTTGCCGTTAAGCTTAAAGATGAGCTGTGTTTCTACACCGTTAGACAAGCCACGGAAGGTAACAATCCTGCGACCAGACTCAGAATACTTCTGACCATAGAGGATGTTATAAATCATATCGTGTGGAAGTTCTGGCAGGAATGATGACCATTCGTTGGCAGGAATTGTGGTGTTGACCACGTTTGTCTCCTCACCATTAGGGTCTGGACCAGTATAAGCTAATGGACTCTTCACAAAACCCTTGCCGTCATTCGCAAAGAAGCGAGAAAGGAAGGTGAAGAAAGAAGCATTATAACTCTCCCCGAATGGGATGTTACGAATCTGATTCAACTTCCAGCTACCATCCTGATGATCAAACCAATACTGCTCGATTATACCCTTCTTCAAGTGTATCTTCTCAACGATAACACTATCCAAATCGGTAGACTTAGAGAACTTCATCTGCTTCTCATTGTCAAAGATAAGCGTATAATAGCCCTGCTTACGGAAGAAATAGTCTATCTTCCAGTTCTCACGGGTTAGTTCAGTAGTCTTTGTACCATTTATAACAGGCAGTGGGAATTTGATACGATTGCTCTGCAACTTCTTATTAGCAATGAAGTTGAAGAAGAAATCATCAAACAACTGGTCTGCTGCTTTAGGCATAGGAGTAGCGGCAATCACCTCTGCGACAGAGTCAACACTATCAACTGTGTCAGCTTCCTCTGTAGCGGTAGAATCCTGATCTGTACTGTCGGCTCCATCTACTTTCTTATTAGAGCAACCAGTGGTAACAGCCACCATAGCCACACACACACACACAATAAGTAAAAAAGCTTTTTTCATACTCTCTTTTTATTCATCTCAAATTTCCTGCAAATGTACGATATTTATTTCTAATAAGATAGGTTTTTTATAAATTTATATTAGGGTAATTTCTCCGTTACGATTATAAATTGTACCTTTGCAGGAAAATAATCAAGAACTATGTTATTAGACAAGATAGAAGAACTTCTCAAGGAAGTGAGCACACTTACGGCAAAGAGTGCCGACGACGTAGAGCAACTTCGTCTGAAATACCTTAGCAAGAAAGGCGAAATCAATGCGTTGATGGGTGAGTTCCGTAATGTAGCTGCCGAACAGAAAAAGGTTGTCGGCATGAAGATTAACGAACTTAAGCAGAGTGCACAGGACAAAATCAACCAACTTAAAGACCAGCTTGAAACAAGTGAGGCACAGAGTGATGATATTGATTTAACTCGTACTGCTTATCCAATCAACCTCGGTACACGTCATCCATTGACACTTGTGAAGAACGAGATCATTGATATCTTTGCTCGTATGGGTTTCACGCTCTATCAGGGTCCAGAGATTGATGACGATCAGCACGTCTTTACAATGTTGAACTTTGCTGCTGACCATCCAGCACGTGATATGCAAGATACCTTCTTCATTGAGCGTAGCAATACGATGGACGTTACAAAGAACGTCATCCTTCGTAGTCATACTTCTAATGACGAAGCACATTATATGTCTACACACGAACCTCCAATTCGTGTTCTTTGCCCCGGTCGTGTATATCGTAATGAGGCTATCTCAGCACGTGCACACTGTTTCTTCCATCAGGTTGAGGGTCTTTATGTTGACAAGAATGTTAGCTTTACAGACTTGAAGCAGGTGCTTCTCACCTTTGCTCGTGAGATGTTCGGTGCAGATACAAAGATTCGTCTTCGTCCAAGCTACTTCCCATTTACTGAACCAAGTGCAGAGATGGATATCAGCTGTAACATCTGTGGCGGTGAGGGCTGTGGTTTCTGTAAGCATACAGGCTGGGTAGAGATTCTTGGTTGTGGTATGGTTGACCCACACGACCTTGAGGCTTGTGGTATTGATCCTAATGTATATACGGGTTATGCCTTCGGTATGGGTGTTGAGCGTATTGCTAACCTTAAGTACCGTGTTAGCGACCTTCGCCTCTTCTCAGAGAATGATACCCGCTTCCTCCGCGAGTTTGAGGGAGCATAGTGTTAGGTGATAGATGTTGAATATTGGGTGTTGATGAATAGATTAAAGCTTCATCAACACCCAATCTTGTTTCTATATTTGAAGCTTAATGATTGCTACCTACGACAGCTGAAACCGTGTGCGTACGATGATTTATTCTGACGAAGAAGTGGTAATCTATCACTACAATACTGCTGAGCTGGAAAGCCTTACTGCAAAATTAAAATAAAAAGGGAAACGAAGCCAGAAAGTAAGGTTCTTCCGTTAAACGCATAGACACTTTTTCGTATAGCTTTAATGGTAAGCCAAAGATATAGATTAAACAAATAGACAACCAAGTCTGTCTTGGCTATCTTTTTTTTATCCTCCGCCTCTAAGTATCTTTTCATTTTTACACACCGATAATTTTGCAGACAAGACGTTGAAAAATCATTACATAAATTCGTATAAAACACCTTAAGTAAAGCAGGAAAACACATATAAAATGCGAGATTGCAACCAACAGTAAATCAGTTAGTTATGAAGTCGTGCAAGAAAAGGTGCTTAATTGGACTTCAAAAGGGCGTTAGTAAGACCTTAAAAGAGCATCTATTGCAAGTCAATCAAGCATCTTTTCAAAGCTAAAAGAGCATGTATTGATTTTGAGTCACATAAAAATAATTTACAAAACCTGATTGAAACGTGAATAAATTATTTGTTGAAGCGGAAAGATATTGTAGTCAATAGACATTGTCTTTATTTGCCTTTTCTTCATTTTATCTTGTAACTTGCCCCCTTGTAAAACCATTAGATTTTAGGTAGTCAAAGCATGTAAGCATAAAATCTTTATACTATTTTCAATCTATGGATTTAACGGAAGGACCGAAAGTAATGGGTGTCTTTGCCATGCTTCGTATTCGCATGCTGTTTGTTGACCGACAATACTTCTGCTTTCTCCAATCAAAGAGGAGCAGAAGTGAAGCTTAACCATTGCTCTTCTAATGTCTCTAACAACCCCTTTGACATTACCTCATTCGCCTCCTTCGTATAACGCAGGTCGGTGAATACTTGTGCGAGGGTTTCTTTGTTGTTGATTTCCACAAAGTGTTTGTTTTCTTCTAACTGTTCCTTTGGTGTATAGAAAGCATCAATGCGCTCGGGCGTATAGTCATTGTAAGTCTCACTGTGGATGATGCTGTCGATAGGCAGGCGGTCAACAAGGGCTGGGGCTTCATCGGGCCAACCGAGGGTGATAGTGGCAACAGGCATCACGAGGCGGGGCAGTTGTAATACTTCAATGATAGGTTTGGGGTTGTAGATGGTCGTTCCTAAGAAGCAAGTGCCTAAGCCCTCTTCCTCAGCAAGATTGCAGAAAGTCTGACAATAAAGCAGCGCATCGGTGGTAGCATTGAGAAACGAGAGGAAGTTGTCATAACCCGGAGTTGCCTTACGACTCTCTGCCCATAGCGTTGTACGATGGAAGTCAGCGCAGAAAGTGAGGACCACTGGTGCCCCTGTCACCATCGGTTGATTAAAATGAGCAGGTGCGAGTTGCGCCTTCTTTTCAGCATTACGTGTGATGACAACCGAGTAGAGTTGTAGATTTCCCATCGTTGGGGTACGTTCTGCTTTTTCCAATAAAGTTCTTAATAAACTCTCAGATACATCCTCGTTGGTGTACTTTCTTATTGTCTTTCTTGTATTGATAGTTTCCATTTTAGATAATTTTGATGCTACAAAGTTAAGTAAATGTTTTCTATTTT
>CAMUQM010000002.1 GCA_947095945.1 uncultured Prevotella sp. | reverse complement strand
GAGCCATACCAGCACCACCACCAATCCAAATCATCTCCTTACCAGAAGTGAAGTTTGGATGGAAGTCACCATAAGGTCCACTCATCATCACCTTATCGCCCTCTTTGAGAGAGAAGATATAAGTAGAACCTATACCAGTTGGTACGTTCTGGAAACCAACCTGCGGACGTGGCAAGAATGGAGGTGTTGCAATACGAACAGTCAGTGTGATGATATCACCCTCAGCCGGATAGTTCGCCATTGAGTAAGCACGAACAGTAGCCTCTGGGTTCTTTCCCTTCAGAGAAAGGAGGTTGAACTGCTTCCAAGGTCCGAGGTATTCCTCGCCAATATCGTTCTTATCGAAATCCTTGTCATAGTCGATGCAGTCGTAAGCTGGAATAGAAATCTGTGCATAAGAACCCGGAACGAAGTCCATATGCTCACCCGGAGGCAAAGCAACCTTGAACTCTTTGATAAAGCTGGATACGTTCTTGTTAGAGATAACAGTACACTCCCACTCCTTTACGCCCATAACAGACTCAGGAACCTTAAGTGACATATCACCCTTCACCTTACACTGACATCCCAAACGCCAGTGATCTTTAACATCCTTACGGCTAAAGTGAGGACGCTCTGAATCGAGAATCTCACCGCCACCTTCTACTACCTGCAACTTACACTGACCACAGCTACCCTTACCACCACAAGCAGAAGGGAGGAACACACCGTTCTCGTTCAGCGTAGACAGAACTGAGCTACCCTGATCAACGGTCATCTCCTTATCACCGTTAATTGTTATCTTTACCTTTCCACTTGGACTGAGATACTTCTTAGACACAAGCAGGAGAATCACCAACAGAAGAATGGTGATAAGGAATACCACAATACTTATTGTTATGAATTGTCCCATTGTTTACTTAGATTTTAAGACCTGAGAAGCACATCATTGCCATTGCCATCAGTCCTACTGTAATAAATGTGATGCCAAGACCCTGCAAAGGCTTTGGTACATCAGAATATTCCATCTTCTCACGGATAGCACCCATTGCCACGATAGCCAATGTCCAGCCAAGACCAGAGCCTGTACCATAGATGAGAGCATCCCATACACTACCGATATACTGTGTGCTTGCTGGGTCAAGACCGATACGCTGCTGCATAAAGAGTGAAGCACCCATGATAGCACAGTTAACGGCAATCAGTGGAAGGAAGATACCCAACGCACCGTAAAGTGAAGGTGAGAACTTCTCAACTGCCATCTCCACAATCTGTACGATACCAGCAATGACAGCGATAAAGAGGATAAAACTAAGATAGGTAAGGTCTACTCCCTCTGCCAGACAGTCAGGTCCGAGAACCTTTGTCAGCAAGAGATAGTTGACGGGTGTGGTAACAAGCAACACGAATGTTACAGCCACACCAAGTCCCAATGACGTCTTCACGCTCTTTGAAACAGCAAGGTATGAACACATACCGAGGAAGAACGCAAATATCATATTGTCCACAAAGATGGACCGGAAGAATAAACTAATAAGATGTTCCATAATTACTTCTTGTCTTCTTTATAGAAATATGCACGATGAACCCAAATAACACAACCAAGGAGGATGAGTGCCATTGCTGGCATTGACATCATTCCGTTATCCATATAACCAGCATCATAGAAGCTCTGTGGGATAATCTTAAAGCCAAGCAATGAGCCACGACCGAAGAACTCACGAACAGCACCTACGACAACGAGAATCAGCGCATAGCCCAATCCATTACCAATACCATCAAGGAAACTTGGCCAAGGCTTGTTGGTCATAGCGAAAGCCTCAAGACGTCCCATAAGGATACAATTGGTAATAATCAGTCCGACATAGACTGAAAGCTCTACACTCACATCGTAAGCTACAGCCTTAAGCACCTGACTAACAACAGTTACCAAAGCTGCCACAACCACCAACTGCACGATAATACGAATACGGTTAGGAATGGTGTTGCGGATAAGTGAGATAATAACATTAGAGAATGCCGTAATAATGGTAACGGCAAGTCCCATAACAATCGCCGGCTTCAGCTGTGAAGTTACGGCAAGGGCAGAACAGATACCAAGGACCTGAACTAAAATTGGGTTGTCCAGGTTCAGTGGATTACTGAACACCTCTCTATTTTGTTTTGAGAATAAATCCATATTCTTATTGTTCTAAAAGATTAGAATGTTATTTGCTGTTCAGGAATTTAACGTAAGGTTGAAGTCCACCCTTCTTTGTCTGAAGCATCTCTGTCACACCATTACTGGTAAGCGTAGCACCTGTTACGGCATCTACTTGTGTAGATGGATTTTCAACCTTCTTCTTTACTGCAAGTGCAATATTCTGAGTATCGTTTCCACTAAAGAGGTGCTTACCATTGAACAAATCCTGCCAAGCTTTGTTGTCCTTGATTTCAGCACCGAGACCAGCTGTCTCACTCTCGTGGTTGAAGTAAGCACCGAAGACCGTTCGCTTATCACCATTGATAGCGATGAAACCGTTGATAGGACCCCAAAGACCGTTACCATAAACAGGGATAACATACTTATCCTGACCATCTACCTTGCAACGGAACAATGCGAGTTTGCCTTCCTTGGCATCCTTACTATTCAACTTAAAGCCAGCATCAACACCACCTTGCTTTCCAGCCTCAACAACCTTACCGTCAGCATTGATGATATCATCTGCCACGATAATCTTCTTCCAAAGTTTAAGTGCCTCCTCATTGCTCATATCACGATTCTGATTGAGCGCAAAGAGAATCTGCTTCTGCTGATCAAGCTGTACATTAGCATCCTGCATTGGCTTCAATGCTTTGAACACGAATGCAAGCAAAAAGGCTACTATCAGCACGAGGATGGCAGAATAGATAATTGTATAAGAATTACTATTTGTTTTCATTTCTTCGTCCTCCTTATTTATTTAGCACGCTTTGCGCGCTTGCTGATGTTTGACTGAACTACACAGTAGTCGATGAGTGGAGCAAACATATTACCAAAGAGGATGGCGAGCATCATACCCTCTGGATAACCTGGGTTCATCACACGGATAATAATTGCCATCGCTCCGATGAAGAAACCATATACCCACTTACCTGTCTCTGTACGTGCTGATGTTACTGGGTCGGTTGCCATGAAGACTGCACCGAAGCAGAAACCACCTAAGACGAGGTGTTCATACCACTGAATTGGCGTTGCACCAGTTGAATGGAAGATAAGTCCCATCACAGTACCACCGAGGAATACGCTCAACATTGTCTTCCAGCTGGCGATGTTTGTCCAAAGAAGGATAACAGCACCAATAGCAATAGCGATAACTGATGTCTCACCAACAGAGCCTGGGATAAGACCAACTATCATATCGCATACAGAAGTATTCACTGTCGTACCCTGCGCTATCTCGCCCAATGGGGTTGCCATTGTGAAACCGTCAGGCAATGTATAACCGAAGCCAAAGATTGAATCCTGTGCTACCCAGATGCTATCACCTGTCATCTTACTTGGATAAGAGAAGAAGAGGAAGGCACGTGCAGCCAAAGCAACGTTAAAGAGGTTCATACCTGTTCCACCGAAGATTTCTTTCGTAAAGATTACCGCAAAGGCTACTGCAAGCACGAGTATCCAAAGTGGTGTGGTCACAGGGATAATCAAT
Source organism: uncultured Prevotella sp. (assembly GCA_947095945.1). GTDB lineage: Bacteria > Bacteroidota > Bacteroidia > Bacteroidales > Bacteroidaceae > Prevotella. The sequence continues at coordinate 32,276 of CAMUQM010000002.1, read as the reverse complement.
GGAATCAGAATACCTGATACAAGGTAACCTTCCTGTATCTCCTCACCCTTCATCTGTGCCCAAGCAAACTCAATGCCTAAGCCGACAATGTAGGACACGAGGATATTTGGCAACAGCGCAAGCAGACCATAAAGGAACATACCCCAGCAAGTAGCATCAGCCAACTTGCCAGCTGCTAAGGCATTCTGATAACCGATATTATACATACCGAAGAGCATAGCAGGTACTACTGCCAGTACGACTATACTCATAATTCGCTTCGAATCAATTGCGTCGTGGATAGAAGTTCCGCTCTTTGATGTCTCGTTAGGAACATAAAGGAACGTCTCGAAACCATCGTAGACACTCTTGAAAGCATGAAGCTTTCCGCCCTTTTCAAAGTTCGGGCGTATCTTATCGAGATAATTTCTTAAACTCATATTACTTTTATTATAGGGTTCTTAAAGTCCAAAGTTTCTGTTTCTTGAATTGTTACCAAACGTCTGTAATGTTTGTACAAAGCGTTTGTAATGTCTGTACAAGCCGTTTGTAATCGTCTTACTAAGCTCTGCCAACATCATTCTCTGCCAACGAGAACTTTCCGTTACGTCAATGACTGTTAGCTGACTGCTGACGGATAACATTCTGAGAAAACTTAACTGAAACTGAAGTTAAAGTCATTGTGGGCTCATAAGACCCTACGCATTCTCTTTTCTAAGAATATCCAAGCCCTCACGAACTATCTTCTGCAAAGGCAACTTGGAACTGTCAACGAACTCAGCGAGCGCAAAGTCCTCTGGACTTACCTCATAGATACCCAACTGCTCTTGGCTATCAATATTGCCTGAGAGAATTGACTTGATAAGGTACTCGCTATAGATATCCATTGGTAACACTTTGTCGTACTCGCCACTCATAATCATGTGACGTTCGCCACCCTTGATACGAGCATCGAGGTTGCACGCCTTCTTGCCCTGCAACCAACTGAAGTAGCTGCGTGATGTTGAAAAGTCATTGAAACGTGGAAGTATCCAACCGAAGATTTCGTTTACGTCATCACCCTCTGGAATCAATGTCACCTCAGAAGTATGTGCACCAAGCACAGACTCGTCGTTAGCAATAACGCCAGTGAGAGGATTACCATTGAGAACACGAACATGACAACCGTCAGCAACGTTATCTGCAAGGATTTGCTTCAAAGGAGTACCCACAAGGGCATCAACATAACCTGTCTGCTTTACCATGCTACCAGCAATGGCAACACGACGAGTGAGGTTTACCTTACCAGTGTTGAACAAACGACCGAAGAAGATAACAGCTGTTGGATCAACAGTCCATACCACTTCGCCCTTATTAACTGGATTAATATGATTTACCTGTACACCAACATTACCTACTGGGCAAGGACCATCAAACACAGTTACCTCAACGTTCTTTGCTCCAGTCAGCGCAGTAGCCGACTGCTTAGCACCAATACCCAAATAAACCTTTGCAATCTTGGCGAGAGCAGTCAAACCCGTCTGGAAGTCTTTCTCCTGACCATTCAACTCAAACTCAAAGTCGCCCTGCAAAGGTTTATCACGAAGTGCAGACACAAAGATAGCCTTTGGTTCTGTGTCTGGACGTGTAGCAACAGCATAAGGAAGCTGGTTGATATAACCAAACAATCCTGCTTGCAGCAATGAAGCCTTGACATCATCTGCGGACAAGCCCGCAACGTCTTTCACGCCGAAGTCAGCATACTCCTGCTGCGCATCGGCAGAAATCTTCACACGCAACACCTTACGTCTTTCTCCACGCTCAACAGCTGTGATTGTACCACTCACAGGAGAAGCGAAGCTAACCTCAGTGCACCCTTTGTCAACAAACAACGGGTCACCAGCTCGGACATGATCACCTTCACGAACGGTCACCTTTGGAGTCAATCCGGGGAAGTCATCTGGAACCAAAGCGTATTCCGTAGATGATTTCACAGACAACATCTGTTCCTGTGCGCGTCCTGTAAGGTTAATGTCTAAGCCCTTTCGTAACTTAATTACATTTGCCATACCAGATTTTATATTATTTCATTCTAATCTTTTCCGTCCTGAATAAGCTGGACAAAGCATAAAGTAAACGGACCTTCGCTTTGCCGAACGCAGCTTATTTTCTGCAAAAATAACGCAAGTGAGAGCAAAGAAAACTAATTTTCAATTTGCCGAACGCAGCTTATTTTCTGCAAATGTAGCAAAATTTAAGCAGATTTGGCACATTTAGATATAATAATTTCAGTATAAAACGTTTTTTTAGTAGTTTTGTAGACGCATTGAAGAAACTTAGGACAATTATACGATGGGTTATATGGACCATAGCGGGTCTTTACATAACCACAATCGTACTGCTGCACATACCAGCAGTACAGGGTTTCCTTGCCCAAAAAGTAGGTAATATAGCGGGTAACAAATTAGGCACAGAAGTGCACGTAGGGCGGATTGATTTAGGTTTTATCAACCGCTTTGTATTGGACGATATCCTCATCTATGACCAAAGCCACAAGAAGATGTTATCGGCATCACGCATCGGTGCAAAAGTCGACATCTGGCATCTCCTACGAACGGGAGAGATTAATATTTCCTCTGCACAGATATTTGGTTTGCAAGCAGAACTCTATAAAACAAGCAAAAATGCCAAAGCAAACTTCCAGTTTGTCTTGGACTCATTAGCATCTAAAGACACCACAAGTCACACTCCATTGCATTTATCCATCAACAGCCTTGTTATTCGACATGGTAGCATAAAATACGACTGTTTGGATGCTCCAACAACGCCTAAACGTCTGAACCTGAATCATATCAACCTCTACAACATTTCGTCTTATATTATTCTTCACAAGTTAGATGACACAAGTGTATGGGCAGACCTTAGGGCATTGGCATTCAAGGAAACAACAGGTTTAGAGGTTAAACAGTTAGCCTTTGACTTAAGAGCCAATCAAAAGCAAGCCACTTTACGAGACTTTATCTTCGATGGTACAAATAGTAAATTAGCTCTAAAAGAGTTACTTACAACCTATCAGTTCAATGACAAGAAGTTAGATTTCAATACTTTACGCTACACCATCAAGGACTTAAAAGTCACAGTAAAGCCTTCCGATTTTGCTCCTATCTTACCCGAATTAAAGTCCCTAACAACTAACTATACAGCTGCCGTAGATGCAGAAGGTACAAGCCAATCAGTATTGGTAAAGCGACTTTACATTTCTGACCAAACCCTTTCAACTCAAATAAAGGCAAAAGGTTGGGTAAGAAACATCCAAAAGAAGCCTATATGGGACTTCACTTTCAGCCCTTTGAAGGTTAGTAAAAATACCCTTCAATCTATTGCCAAAGTTACTCGTCAGGCACTCCCTAAGCCTTTGAATAACATTGGTAATATCCACTACCGTGGTACCTTCGCTCACAACATGGGCAAATACACGGCAAAGGGACATCTGAACACAGATGCCGGAAATGTTCAATTAGCTACTGTTATTCACGGAAAGAATATCCAAGGAAGTATCAATACCACCGAATTAAACCTTGCGAAAGTACTTGACAATAAAGACTTTGGTAAGTTAAGCACTAATATTAAGGTGGAAGGAAACACCGACCTATCCTATATTATTGCGAAGGGTGACGTCTCTACCTTTTATTATAAGGATTACACCTACAAGAACATACATCTTGACGGAACCTATCAAAACGATATTTTTACAGGTAAAGCGGCAATAAACGACCCGAACGGAAAGCTGAATATTGACGGAAAAGCGGCCAACATTATGGCTTTCATACAACGGAAAGGAAAACTGTCTACCGACATCTCTATCACTGCTGATGCCGTTAACTTGCACAAACTTCAGCTTACAGAGGCTTTAGGCAACAGAACTATCTCCTTTACATCTAAAATAAAAGGACAGGGTGCAAGCCTAAATGATGTCATAGGAAACCTTGATATCAACAGTTTTGCTATGACTGGAGAAGGTCAGAATATTACACTTAACCAGTTAAGCATCAAGACAAACAATGGATTGTTAGGTAAGTCACTTGATGCACAGACAGACTTTGGAGAACTGCACCTCGCAGGACAGTACGATTATAGCCAACTCTCACAAAGTATAATACGCATATTAAGACATTATATTCCAAGTCTGTTCCAACCTACTCCACGCTTTAACACAAGTGGTGGAAAGGCAAACTATTCCTTCACTTTACGTCTAAATGACACAAAGTTTATCAATAGTTTGCTTAAGACCGACATCGTTTCCTATCACGCCATTAGGCTTGTAGGACTTGTACGGGAACGCCAGAATGAAATTGACCTGCACATCAATGCACCCGATGTAACCTATGCAGGACAGCGGATAAAAAACCTTATACTGAACATCAAGAGTGAACCACAAGGCTTGCAGACCCGCATCTCTGCCGAACAAAAGGGAGAAAAGGGACCTCATGTCGTCATCAATGCACAAGGACTTATTGCTGACAACTCTATAAGTTCAGACATATCCTTCCGCATACCGGGCACTTCTTCCATATATGGAAGTATCAACAGTATCGCTTCTTTCTCACGCCGTCATGGTGACTTAGAAACTCACTTGCACCTCAACCCATCAAAAATCAACTTTGATTCCATTGCACTGCAAGTGCAATCATCCGACATTACCTATCATCGGAACAACCTCAATATTGATCACTTTGAGCTTTCCAACAACGACCAGCATATCATTGCCAACGGACAAACATCTGGTAATCAGAATGATTCTATCCTTATAAGATTCAAGGATATCAATGTTCCATACATTCTTAACCTCGTCAATTTCCACAGTGTCAAGTTTGCGGGTACGGCTTCTGGTACAGCTTCCGTCAAATCTTTCTTCCATCATCCACAGCTACAGGCAAAACTTGAGGTGCAAGACTTCCAATTTGAAGAGGGCGATATGGGTACACTTTACGCAGAGGCAAACTATAATGACAAAGAAGGTAAAATCAACATTGACGCATACGCCGATGCTGGCGATGGTGCACGCACGGACATCAACGGCTATGTAGACATTAAGAAAAGCTATATCAACCTCCCTATCTTTGCCAATAACACCCATCTCTACTTCCTTAAGAGTTTCTGTGGTTCCTTTATGGATAAGATTCAAGTGCAAGGAAATGGCTGGTGTAAAGTTGTCGGACCCCTTAGCGCCATCAATCTTGAAGGTGATATGCAGGTGAACGGAAGCGTGTATGTAAAACCAATAGGCGTTACCTATAAGATGCGCGATGCACGTGTACGCATGATTCCAAATGAGATTATCTTTGGCAACGACACCATCACTGACCCACAAGGACATATCGGTATCGTTACAGGTGGACTACACCATAAGAACCTTAGCAATCTTACGTACGACATCAACATCTTCGCACGAAACCTCCTGACCTACAATTTCCCTAAAAAACAAGGTAAGGATTCGTTCTGGGGTGTAGTATATGGAACTGGTAAATGTAATATAAAAGGTGAATCGGGTTCTACAACAATGAACATAGAGATGGAACCTGAAAAAAACACCTATATTACCTATGATGCCGCCTCTACCAATGATGCGGGTACAAACAATTTCATACGATGGATTAACATACCAAAAGACAGCACTGGTGTATTGATTCCTGAAGCAGCTGACACACTTAGTTTTGCCGCAAAACCTGCCCCTAAGAAGGTGATAAATGCTTTCAAGTTCAGCGACATACCGAGCGACCTGCACATCAATTTCCTCGTACGTACAAATCCAAATCTTACGCTCGGAGTACTGCTTGATGATGCTACAGGCGATAACATCCGACTGAATGGTTCGGGTATGATTCGTGCTACCTATTATAATAAGGGAGCTTTCCACCTCTTCGGAAACTACAACGTAGACTACGGACAATATAACCTCACCATTCAGAATATTATCAAGAAGCAGTTTATCTTCCAGTCTGGCTCAACGATTGCCTTCGGTGGCGACCCATTCAATGCCGCATTGAGTCTGAAAGCAAACTATATCATCAACTCTGTTCCTTTGGGTGATCTCGGACTGGGCAAATCCTTCACCGCAAACAACACAAAGGTAAACTGCCTACTGAACATTGAAGGAACACCAGGCACACCAACAGTATCCTTCGGTCTTGACCTCCCAACACTCTCGCCCGATGCACAACAGATGATACGTTCTATCCTCAACTCTGAGCAGGAGCTTAACCAGCAAGTGCTTTACCTACTGGCTGTTGGACGCTTCTATCCGCAGAGCAACAATAACAATACAGCACAAAAAAGAGAATCTCCAAGTGGCACATCTCTTGCTATGCAGAGTTTACTCTCTGGCACGATTTCACAACAAATCAACACTGTATTATCCAACGTTGTGAAAGATAACAACTGGAACTTCGGTGCCAATATTGCCACAGGTAATGAAGGCTTCGACAATGCCGAATACGAAGGAATGCTCTCAGGAAGTATGCTTAACAACCGTCTGCTCTTCAACGGACAGTTTGGTTATAGAAACAATGTAGCAAAGGATAAATCGTCCTTCATTGGTGACTTTGACATCCGTTATCTCCTCTTCCCAAGCGGCAATGTAGCTTTCCGTGTCTATAATCAGACCAATGACCGCTACTTCACACGTAACTCACTGACAACACAAGGTATAGGTCTGATTCTGAAGAAAGATTTCAACAGGTTGAGTGATATTTTTGGAAGTAGAAAGAAAAAAACAAAAAAACAGAAGCAAAAGCGCTAATATACAGAATATTATTCGTAACTTTGCACCCGATTTGGGCGAACTACGCCCATTTTACAGATAATATAAAGTCGAACTTTATTAATTAAATTATTTTTTAAACACTTTATGACAAATTTCAAAGACGTCCAGAATGTACAGCCTTTAGCTGACTTCAACTGGGATGAGTTCGAGAACGGCGCACACGCTGAGGCAAGTAAGAGCGATCTTACAAAGGCTTATGACGAAACTCTTAACAAGATCCAGGAGCATCAGGTAGTTGAAGGTACTGTTATTTCAGTTGACAAGAAGGAAGTAGTTGTTAATATCGGCTACAAGAGCGATGGTATCATCCCTGCTTCTGAATTCCGTTACAACCCAGAACTCAAGGCTGGTGACAAGGTAGAGGTTTACGTTGAGAATCAGGAGGACAAGAGCGGTCAGCTCGTTCTTTCTCACAAAAAGGCACGCCTCCAGAAGAGCTGGGAGAACATCAACAAGGCACTGGAGAACGACGAGGTTATTCAGGGTTACATCAAGAGCCGCACTAAGGGTGGTATGATTGTTGATGTATTCGGTATCGAGGCATTCCTTCCAGGCAGCCAGATTGACGTTCATCCTATACGCGACTACGACGTATTTGTTGGTAAGACAATGGAGTTCAAGGTTGTTAAGATCAATCAGGAGTTCCGTAACGTAGTCGTTTCACACAAGGCACTCATTGAGGCAGAGCTCGAGGCACAGCGCAAGGAGATTATCTCTCACCTTGAGAAGGGTCAGATTCTCGAGGGTACTGTTAAGAACATCACATCTTACGGTGTATTCGTTGACCTCGGTGGTGTTGACGGACTCGTACATATCACAGACCTCTCTTGGGGCCGCGTAAGCGATCCACACGAGGTTGTTGCTCTCGACCAAAAGATTAATGTTGTTATCCTCGACTTCGATGAGGAGAAGAAGCGTATCGCTCTCGGTATCAAGCAGCTCACTCAGCACCCATGGGATTCACTGGATCCAAACCTCAAGGTTGGTGACCACGTGAAGGGTAAGGTAGTTGTTATGGCCGACTACGGTGCATTCGTTGAGATTCAGCCAGGCGTAGAGGGCTTGATCCACGTTTCAGAGATGAGCTGGAGCCAGCACTTGCGTTCAGCACAGGAGTTCATGAAGGTTGGCGACGAGGTTGAGGCAGTTATCCTCACACTCGACCGCGACGAGCGTAAGATGTCTCTCGGTATCAAGCAGCTCAAGGAAGACCCATGGGAGGCTATTGAGGTTAAGTACCCAGTAGGCTCTAAGCACACTGCTAAGGTTCGCAACTTCACTAACTTCGGTATCTTCGTAGAGCTCGAGGAAGGTGTTGACGGTCTTATCCACATCAGCGACCTCTCTTGGACTAAGAAGGTTAAGCATCCATCTGAGTTCACCTCACAGGGTGCAGAGATTGAGGTTGTTGTTCTCGAAATTGACAAGGAAAACCGTCGCTTGAGCCTTGGTCACAAGCAGCTCGAGTCTAATCCTTGGGATGAGTACGAGGCAATCTACGCTCCCGGTTCAGTACACGAGGGTAAAATTACCGAGTCTATGGACAAGGGTGCTGTTATCACGCTCAACGAGGGTGGTGAGGGCTTCGCTACTCCAAAGCACCTTGTTAAGCAGGACGGCACACAGGCACAGCTTGGTGAGGTTCTCCCATTCATGGTAATCGAGTTCGTTAAGGACACTAAGCGTATTATCCTTTCTCACTCTCGTACATTCGAGGAGGTTAAGGAAGAGCCACGTCGCCAGCGTCCAGCAAGCCAGAGCAAGCCAAAGAACGATGCAGCTGCTATCAACAACGTTGCAGCAGGTACATCTCTCGGTGACCTCGGCGTTCTCGCTGACTTGAAGAAGAAGATGGAAGGTGGCAAGTAATTTGCACATCACATCATAACAAATAACAAGTACCAAACCTTTACGGGTTTGGTACTTTTTTTATACCCATTTAATGGTTCATCCGTTAAATGTGTGGATGCTTTTCGTATAGATTTAACGGAAGAACCAAAGGTCTTCATTAAATAAAAACATAGCGAAGACGGTCTTGGCTACCTACTTTATTATCATCCTCCGACACAGAAAACCCTTTCATTTTAATACTTTGAAAAGACAGACAACAGATTGAAAAATCATGACATAATTCCGGGTAAAATGCCTACAGATAAAAACAAAAACACGTGTAAAAAGCAAGTTTGCAATCAGCAGTAAATCAGTCAGTTATAAGGTAGTGCAAGAAAAGGTGCTTAATTGGACTTCAAAAGGGCGTTAGTTAGACCTCAAAAGGGCATCTATTGCAAGTCAATTGGGCGTCTTTTCAAAGCCAAGAAATCATGTATTGGTTTTGAGTTACATGAAAATAGTTTACAAATATTGACTGGTATGGGAACAAGTTGTTTGTAGAAGACGGAAAGACATAGCATCTGTTTGCCTTTTCTGCATTTTTAGCTTGTGCTTTATCCCTTTTTGTGAGTCCATCTGATTTTAGACAGTCATACCATAACAGGTGTATAAGCCTTTATTCTGTTTCCCATCTACGCATTTAACGGAAGAACCCATTTAATCCCTTGAAACACTATTAGCAAACAGCCTGGAAGATCCCATCAAGAACAATCCACAACTATTGGTTAACAGGCTGTCATTTTCCACTTCATATAGTATTCATAACAAGCCGGACAGCTTTACGCCGCTTGTCAAGGACTTATCAGGACATAGACAGGATAAGATAAAGACATGATAACAGATAGACTGGGTAAGGGAAAGACATAATAACAGAAAAGCACGCCTTAGAAAATAACAGAGACACTCCAAAGAATCAAAATAATCAACAAGGCTATAAGCTAAAAATGATTTTAGCAAGGACTTCCTTAGGACGCAGCATCGTCTCGGTATAAGCAAATGACGTTGTCGTAATCATCCTCTGCCGGTATTCCCTCATGCCAAACAGATTGCTAAGCTGCAAAGAAAACTCATAGTTCTTCTTTTGATAAGATACAGAAATATTAGAGAAGTGCGTGAAAGATGATGTTATATCCTTATTATGATAGAACTCGCCCATATAGCTGAACTGCCACTTATCAAGGAAGAAGAACAACGACAAACTCTCCGTGAATAAGCGAATAGGTTTAGATGACGGCATGTTCCGTTCTCTACTTCTGAACTGACTTTCTAAAAGATTGCCGGATGCCTCAAGACTAAACCAGCGCAACGGTCGCATGGAAAGTCCCATATAAGTTGCATAGTTACGGGTAACAAACGGTTTAGGCGTGTTCCCAATCAACATCGAATAATAATTCCACGCCTGTGAAAATCTTAGCGTTAACATCAGTGAAGCCCAGTCAAATGATTTGGTAACTTCCTCACTGGTTCTCAACAGGTGAGAATGAGTATATAGGTTAGTGAATGAAGAGTAATAAACACCGTCCAACAGTTTGCCTCTTAGCATCCGGCTATCCAATACCGTCAGATAAGAAACAGATGCGTTGGCAAACCATCCCTTGACAATGTCTTTATACCTCAATGCCGAAAGGATGCTGTGATTCCGTGTAGCCTCCAATTCATTCTTCCCTTGGAAAAACGTCCTGTAACTGCTGAATACGGGTAGCTTTGTGGATGAATTGAGCTGCACAGGTATCCAGTGATAGCCATAACCAAGCGTCCACTCCGTTCTACCGTTAAGTTCCCAGCCAAAGTGCAGGTTGGGTTCTATGGTTACCTTGCTCTGATGTATTGCTGAATTAGATATGTAATACTCATTAATCCTCAGACCGACATTGAGATTACAGTCCTTCGACTTGTAACTAAGCTGTGGGGAAAGAAAGAGATTATGACACCCATACCTATCTTCCCGAAGACTGTCAGCAGTCAGGTAGTTTGAGACAGAAAGATTCTGCAGCAGAGCCTTTCCACCAACAAGGTACGAAAGGTAGATATGCCCCACCCTATGTCTGAAAGAGGCTGAGACCTCACCTTTCAGTTCCTTCTGATATATCTTCTCTGTTTTTCCGTTAACAAGCAGCAACTCTTCCGGCAGATAATTATAGGACAGGAAGCCGTTTAAGGTAATACTGTTCCTGTCTTTTATGTTAATTATAGCCTTGGTCCTATTGCTGACTGACATCTTCCGAGGCTGTACAAACTGCCGTATCTGGTGCCCATTGAACAAAGCATCCCCTACACCTGAATTGAAATCAAGAAATCCTTTCAATGTGTTTTCTACAAATGATTTGTCACGATTTATCTGATAACTCATCTCTGCCGTGTACTCCCTCCGATAACTGCGCTGCCTCTGTTCCTCCACAACCATAGAGTCGCCCACTACATTATTATATATAGTCTGTGCATACTGCTGGTATCTGGAACGATTGAAAAGCGATGTAGCCTGAAGACGTAAATTATCCTTCTTCGGTGTCACGAAACACCAGTTGGTTGCAAAGAGATGTGTATCATTGAAAGTATAACGATTACGGTTCAACTTTGGGTTTTTAACTGACGATAGTGAGACTAAGTCGTCAACATCTCCCCTATCACCTGTTAGCTTTTCTATATCTGTGATCTCATGTTCTATATCATTTCCAGTATTAGTTGACTTATACATTGACACACTCTGCTTCTTCCGCGCAAAGAACATCCCCATCAGCTTCTCATCATACAAGCCATGCCCGGGATGCTGCAACGATGTACCAGCCCCTATATGTGCAATCCCTTGCCACGTGTTCTTTACATCATCACGCAGAACTATATTCACAGCAGCCTGCTCACTGAACTTTATATCACGCAATGCCCTGACAGGCTGATGATTCTCCATCACCTGCACCTTTTTTACCTTCCTTGCATCCAGATTCTCACTCAGCATTGCATACTTGCCTCCACTGAGGTCAATCCCCTCAATATAGAACTTGTTAATCGGAGTACCGTTATAACTTATCTGTCCTGTAGGAGCAACTGTAATACCAGGCATCTTTGCGAGGACGTCCGCAATACTCCTGTCCTGTTTCTGCATGAACTGGCTGACGAGATAGTTAAGTGTATCACCCGTCTGCCTTATCTTCTGCGGTTTCACCTTTACTTCTTTCAGCTGATACGCCTTTCTACTGAGAATAATAGTCTGCCCATCCTTAAAAGCGGATAGCGAACATATAAGTTTTTCATAGCCCATCTGCGAAAAGCGTATAGAGTCAACCTCGGTATTATCATTCTTTGCTATGCGAAACAAACCACTTGCGTCCGTCTTCGTAAACACTACCGACTTCTTTCCATGCAGCAATATGACAGAGACTCCCGGCAAGGCTTTGCTTTCCTCACCAACTACCTTACCCGTATAGACCTGTGCAGATGCAGCCTGTGAATGAAGCAACAAGCACAGAGTCAGACTAAGAGCAAAGCAGAACCTTGCCCTCAACGAAAACACACAAAATATCCTATTCTTTCTTTTCAAGTAACGCTGCATGGTTCTTAGAACTATCTATCCGCCTACCGTTCTTGTCGTACGCCACACACTTATATCCCCACATTTTTCGAACGAATGCTGCATCATCTTCATACGACAGTTTCATTAAAGCATTAAGCTCCTTGGACGAACAACTTTCAAAAGACTTCTTCGGCAAACTGACCGGTCCCGCCTTACCCGGCTCTATACCGATACACTCAAAACGGAAAACACCTTCCGACTCTTTTGCCAGCAGAATCAAACCCGGCAGCCCACCCAACTTCCAGGGACCATTGTCCAGTGGAATATCCAAGGTGTACCAGGCCGTCCACTTCCGCCCCTTGAAAGTTGTTTCCGCCTTCTGACATTCATAACCAGCTACGACAGTATCTCCATCCAATAGTGTCCAGCTCATGACAGAACAGGCTTCCTCAACCTTGAAGTTTTTTAGTTCGTACCATGTCACAGTCTGTCTGCCATGTTCAGGAAAGTTCTTTAACACCTCCAAACTCACACAATTACCGGATACACCTTGCTTTTTCTTCTCTTTGCTATAATCTTCATAATCCCTAAATCCTAAGGCAAACAGGCTGTCAGTGATTTGATCTTGCCGCCTTTTCTTGGGGCTGAAACAGACAGATTGGTCATCAAGAATATCCAAACTTAAACGATCCGTCAAGGTTGCCCTGCCATAGCGCTGCTTATAAGCAAAATCGTATGTAATACGAAGATTCAGACTGTCTGGATTGTCCGCACAGGAAAAAGAAGAAAATAAGATGATAAAGTATAAAATATAGAAAAACCTGCAATTATTCATGTGCTTTTGATTCCGTGTCACACCTCTACATATAAAAGCAAAGGTGTGACCTGAAGATTCTACATTTATTCCCTAACGCCCTTCATGATTCCTTTCCCAACGAGCATAATACTCTAGAATCTCTGCATCCGTAAGGACGTGATCAAAATATAAAACCTCACCATCAGGCATCATAAGACACATCGTCTGAGGGTCATCAGGCAATTGCTGTTTAGCATCAGCAGAAAAAGGAAATAAAAGTAAAACACATACGCCAAAAAGATAAAATAACTTTTTCATAGTTATTATAAATATTAGTCCCATACCATCCTTGCATACAGGATATTTAACATTGAAAGACACAAAAGAATGACGGCGTTTAGGTTAAATTTGACACCATGCTATCTTTCATTTGCAAATCTATATATTATAAATCAAAAAAACAAATTATAATAAATTTATCACTATGTTTTAACACTTTTTACACAGAACACCTCTATTAGTAACTATTCAGCGATAATGAGCGTTAAATATCAAGAACTAATAAACGTAATTTTGTGGAAAAAAGACTCGAAATGACATTCTTTACCAGAATTTGCATGTATCTGTTTATGTAACTTGTTGATAATCAATAATAGTTTATACACCTTATCGCTGAATAGTTACCATGAATTTGGAGTAATGAACTTTGTTTCGTGCGTTTATAAGGTTTTCTATATAAGCCATCAAAGTTTTCCCTGTAAGTTTCTATTCTTATTCTTATTTCTTTGTCAGACGAACATACAACAAGTAAAAATATATGGTGTGGCTTAGGAAAACCATTGTGCTCATTACTTAATGATTATCTTTTTACCATTGACAATATAAACACCCTTAGGCAAAGCATTAATTTCGTTGGTGTTTGCTTTGCTTAGCCATTTTATTCCATCTATTGTATAGTTTAGCCTTAATAGCGTTTGAATTAACGCCCTTTTGGCGTGCAAAAGATGCCCTTTAAGCCCCTTACTAACGCCCTTTTGAAGCCTTATTAAGCATCTTTTGAAAAGCACTCTTGTAACTATTTGACAAACAAAGACTTACAATGGTGGTAAAATCACTTGTTTTTAACCCCTTTTGCAGGATTCTTGTTGGATATTTTGTAATAATATTTCTAAAACTATTAATCTTTGATTTGATGTTATTTTCTCACAGAATACACAGATAAACAGAAAGAACAGATTTCTTTTTGCTGAGTAAAAGGCTCAGAGACCTAAAGGTCTTGGAACGCACAGATCAGCTTTGCGAATGTATAGCCATAGTGTCTGTGTGTTCCAAGACCTTTAGGTCTCTGTTTTTCTGTTGCTTCTGTTTATCTGTGTACTCTGTGAGAGAAAACTTAGACCATTGATGTTTGAACTTTATACCTTTTATTTATCCCTTTTGCGAGGGTTTATTTGGCAGATTACAGACTCTCTGGAATCTGCTTTTTTGGACTAATACCCAGTGTTTTTAATCCTTCCAAGCGGCGGACGATGTTGCCCTTACCTTCGTTGAGTTGGCCCTTAGCCTTGTTGAAGTCTTGTTGCAGACGTTCGATGTTTGTACCAATCTTTACGAAAGTCTCGGCAAAGGTGACGAATTTATCGAAGAGTTCGTTAGACTGATAAAGGATTTCCTCTACATTCTTTGTCATGCGGAAATTCTGCCACATGGTGTGTGTCAGCTGTAAAGCCATGAGAAGATTGCTTGGACTCAGGATGATAATATGCTTACGAAAAGCGTATTGCAGGATAGAAGGGTCGGTCTTCAAGGCTGCAGAATAGCCACTTTCGTAGGGGATGAACATGAGAACGTAGCCGATGCAGCCCGTTACGAGTTTCTCATAGTTCTTAGCCGACAACTCGTCGACATGCTTTTTGATAGAGGTAACGTGTTCCTTCATATAGCGTTCGCGCAGAGTAGCATCCTCCTCTTTGATAGCAGCTTGGTAAGCCGTCAGCGAAACCTTAGCATCAATCACCGCACGTTCGTTATTTGGGAAGGCAATCACGGCATCTGGACGGAAGTTATTACCGTCTTTGTCTTTGAAATTCTGTTGCAGGAAATACTGTTGATCCTGAATGAGTCCGCAGTCCTCTAATGTCTTTTCGAGGATCATCTCACCCCAATCACCCTGCATCTTAGAGTCGCCTTTGAGGGCTTGTGTGAGTGAAGCAGCATCATTGCCAATACGTTCCGTTTGTTCGCGCAGTTCTTTTACAGCACGTTCCTGATCCTCACGCATCACCTTGATGGTCAGTTCCTGCTCTGCATGAAGGCGTTTCAAAGCCTCTTCGAAGGTCGTTTTAATCTCTGTTTTATTGGCAGTATTCTCCTTGCTGTTGTTTGTAACGGTCTGATTAAAAGCCTCTAAGCGCTCTTTCAGAGGTGAGAGAAGAGCATCAAGGCGCTCTTTGTCAGCCGTATTCATCTTCTCCCGACTCTCATCCAACATCTGTGCAGCCATGTTGCGCACCTCCTCTTGCAGCAGTCTGTTCTTAGCTTCAGCCTGCTTTTGCAGTTCGTTGCGTAGCTGTTCGCCATGCTTTCGTTCTGCTTCAAGTTGCTGGTTAGCATTCTCTCTGACCACAGCAATGCGTTCGTCAACATTCCTCCGATCCGTGTCAAGTTGACTGCGGAGTACAGCCAGTTCCTCACCAGCCTTCTTCTGCTCTAATGTTGATTTGTTCTTCATCCATAGCAGCATAATGCTTGCGCCGATGATGATGCCGAGAAATAAATATATTATTGCCATTTTTCCCTTTTTCTATTATAATTTTCTCACAGAATACACAGATGGACAGATTTTACAGAACTTCTACACAGAGCCCTGACGGGCATAGATTGCACAGAGTTCTGACGATATGGATGTCTGTAAATATTATCTATATCCATTGATAACTCTATGGATATTATGTTTAATATCAGCAGTTTGGAAGTTTACGAGTAGTCCAATGTGCAGATTGGATAGTCTCAGATAGGTTAGGAGTTGTTTATAGTGCGTGTCCAACAATTCTTTTACAGCCTTTAATTCTACAATAATTTGACCTTCTACCAATAGATCTAATCTTAAATCATCAGCTAATTGTTTACCCTCATAAAATATAGGAACATGCACCTGACGTTCTACTTTTAGTCCATTCATCTCTAATTGATAGGCTAAAGCTTCCTCATAGACAGATTCGAGTAAGCCTGGTCCCAGTGCCGCATAGACTTTATATATTGCTCCTATAATATTATAGGTGATATTATTTTCTTGCATAGTAGATTAGGTTGTATTGGTTGTAGACGGAAAGTCTATATTGTGTGTTGTGGTAGCTTCTGTGCTATCCATGCCCGTCAGGGCTCTGTGTATAAGTTCTGTAAAATCTGTCCATCTGTGCATTCTGTGAGAGAATGAAAGTTATTATGTCCCTCCCTAAGTGGGGAGGGAACTTTCTTTTTTTAATCTTGGAAGTAAACTCTCTTCACGCGGTTGCTGATAGTCGTCAGTACCTCGTATGGGATGGTGCCGAGCGTATCACTGAGGACGGTCACTGGGAGGTGGTCACCGAAGATTTCAACACTGTCGCCTTCCTTGCAATCGATGCCAGTAACGTCAATCATCGCTACGTCCATACAGATGTTACCGACATACTCTGCCTTCTGACCATTTACCAAACAATAGCAGTTGCGGTTACCAAGATGGCGGTTCAAGCCGTCAGCATAGCCGATTGGTATTGCAGCAATCAAGCTGTCGTGGTCGATGGTTCCTTTGCGAGAGTAGCCCACAGTCTCACCAGCTGGTACGTTGCGCAACTGAAGGATGGTGGTCTTCAGCGTAGAGATATTGTTAATTGTCTTATTTGTACGTGGGTTAATACCATAAAGACCTAAGCCCAATCGACACATATCCAACTGACGTTCAGGGAAGTGTTCGATGCCCGAAGAGTTGTCCATGTGGCGTATAATCTTATGGCTAAAAGCAGCTTGAAGCTTCTTACTACCCTCATCGAAGAGTACAAACTGACGTGCAGAGAACTCGTCGAAATTGTCGGCATCAGAGCCAACAAAGTGAGAGAAGACCGAACGAGGAATGATAGCATTCTGATGTTTCAGTCTGTTGATGAGTTCGTCCATATCCTTCTGTGGGTCAAAGCCCAGTCGGTGCATACCCGTATCGAGCTTTATATGAACAGGGAAGCCCGTGATACCCTCCTTCTGTGCTGCCTTTACGAGTGCATCCATGAGTCGGAAGCTATACACCTCAGGCTCAAGGTCGTAGTCGAAGAGTGTCTTGAAGGAAGTCATCTCAGGGTTCATGATCATGATATTGCTTGTGATACCGTTCTTGCGAAGGGTCACACCCTCATCGGCAACAGCCACAGCAAGATAGTCAACACGATGATCCTGCAAGGTCTTGGCAATCTCTACCGCACCAGCTCCGTAGGCATCAGCCTTAATCATACAAACTAATTTCGTCTCTGGATTGAGGAAAGAGCGGTACCAGTTGAGGTTGTCAACAACAGCATTGAGGTTCACCTCCAATACCGTTTCATGCACCTTCTTCACCAAGAGTTCTGTCAGTCGGTCGAAACCAAACTGTCGTGCACCCTTTAATAAGATAACCTCATCGTGCAAGTTAGCGAAGATGTCGCTGTGAATAAAGGCGTTGACGGTAGCAAAGAAATGCTTTTCACCTAAATGCTTAAAGGCAGAACGCTGTGCTAACAGACCTTCACCGATACCGATGAACTTCTCAACACCACGCTTTTCGCATAGGAAAGCAACCTTGCTATATAGGTCTTTGTCCGTGTCACCACTCTGTAGAATATCGCTCAAAATCAGTGTGCGACGACGTCCCTTATGGTCAGGACGACGGTTCATAAAGTCGAGTGCAATATCAAGTGAGTTAAAATCGGAATTGTAAGAATCGTTGATAAGCGTACAGCCATGCTGTCCCTCCTTCACTTCCAAGCGCATAGCGACAGGCTCTAATTGTGCCATTCGCTCGCTAATAGTCTCAGGATTAAGGCCTAAATGGAGTGAAACGACTGCGCAGGTAATAGAATTCTCAACGCTGGCATCGTCGATGAAAGGTAGTTTATATTGTCCTTCTGTCTTTCCTTTCCAAGTATATGAAACGGTTGTTTCAATGTCTTTCTTTTCAATTGCTTTGATATAGAAAGTCGCCTCTTCCTTCTTTGTTGACCAATCTAACTTCTGACCCTTATAATCATATTGGCTTAAACACTGGATCATTACCTCATCATCCGAAGAATAGACAATCGCCTCGGTATCATGGAAGAGTTTAATCTTCTCATGACACTTCGCTTCTATGGATGGGAAGTTCTCTTGATGGGCAGTACCAAGCGTGGTGAATACACCGATAGTAGGCTGAATAATGTCGTGCAAAGCCATCATCTCACCCGGAAGACTGATGCCCGCTTCAAAGACACCAACCTGTGTATTCTCACTCAAGAGCAATACAGACAGCGGAACACCAATCTGTGAATTATAGCTACGAGGTGAGCGTGTGACCACCATCTGCGGAGAAAGTAACTGATAAAGCCACTCCTTGACCATCGTCTTACCATTAGAACCAGTGATTCCCACAATCGGAATTAAGTATTCATCACGATGACGCTCAGCCAGTCGCTGCAAAGCTTCCAGCGAACCAACTACTTTCAAGAAGTTAGAATCAGGACAACGAGTAGCCCAACCCTCAGGCACTACCTCCACGACAAAGTTTCTCACACCCCTTGCATAAAGTTCTGGGATGTAGTTATGTCCGTCGTTACGCTCTGATTTGAGCGCAAAGAACAAAGTCTCTTCTGGAAAACACAAGGAACGGCTGTCGGTAAGAACAAAGCTTATATTTGCATCCTTGTCACCATAACGGCGCGCGCCAATGAGCGTCGTTACTTTCTCAATAGTATAATTCATTACTATCTATATTGTTTTATATCTTATGCAAAGGTAGTGAAAAGTCTTAATACTGCATCTTATCCTTGCTATTTTTTCGTCTTATCATTTAAGATAATATCGGCGAGCACATTTAGGGCATAATCCTTTTATCATATAGTTGATAGATGACTGCTCGTATCCTGTGGGCAGTTCTACCTGTGGGACGGGGATGTCGGCAAAACAATAGGTATGCTGGCAATGCTCACAATAGAAGTGTACGTGCATATCCTCATCTTCTTCATCGTCATGGCTCAAACATAGCTCGTAACGCACCACATCATTTCCATCTTCCAACTGATGTACTAAGTGCTGCTGTTTAAACAATGATAGTGTACGGAATATATTTGACTTGTCAATCGTTTGGATCTTTGCTTCTAAATCTTTCATAGAGGCTGGATTGTCCAATCCTGACAGTGTGCGTGCTATGAGTATGCGATTTGCGGTCAGTCTAACGCCATGTGCTTTCAGCAGTGCTTCTATCTGCTTGTCGTTCATTTCGTCCATAGTTATAAATTCAATTCTATATTGGGATATTTTAGTTTCAACATTTTTGCTTTTTCCATTGTTTTCTTTATGAAATCCTGATAAGCCGCTGCCTCTGGATTAAACGGGCGATGCGCCAACGCCTCTTTGATAGGTCTCCATTCCTCAAGAAACCGTTGGGCTTCTGCAGAGAAACAGGTTGCCACAAGCTGTTCCCATATATATTCTACAGCCTGTTCATTGGGGTGCAGCATGTCAGCCTTATAGAAGCGATAGTCGCGCAGTTCGTCGTTCACAATCTCATAAGCTGGGAAATAATAGACCTTCTCACCTTCTTCTTTCACCAATTTGTCTGTTGCCAATAGCAGCACAGCCTTTGACAGTTGACTTCCGTGATAGCCATATTTGGCATAGCGGATAGGACTAACCGTCAGGATAACATTGACCTTTGGATTCGTTTGTCGTAATAGGGAAATAGCCTCATGCAGTGCTTCTGCACATTCCTTAACAGTGAGTTCGCGCTCTTCAAACTCTCGCTGTGGACGTTTCTGGCAGTTGTCAACAATCTCACCTGTCGCCCGCTCCACATAAACGTGGTTTGTTCCCAATGTAAACACGGCTGTGTCAAAGGCTTGCCTCTCCAGCTTCTTTACCGTATGTAGCACTGAAACAGGGTTATACATCACACCGAAGGGGTTTACCATGGCACGGAATTTCTCCTCTTCGAATCGCTTACCAATATTGTCGGCAAAGCATGATCCAACGAAAAGAATCCGTTCACAAGGCTCCAACTCAAATGTCGGACGGGGGATGTTAATAATTGTCCTAAATTCCATAGGACACAAAGTTAAGAAAAAAATAGAGAGAATACCCAAGTAGAAAGATTATTTTTCATACTTTTGCCAAAGAAAACGTCTCAATTAATTTTAGATTAATGTACACATACCAATATCCGCACCCAGCTGTAACGGCTGACTGTCTTGTTTTTGCACGTACTGAAGAAGGAATGAAACTGCTGTTGATACAGCGAAAGAATGAACCTTGTAAGGGGAAATGGGCTTTCCCCGGTGGCTTTATGGATATTGACGAAACGACTGTTGATGCTGCTCGTCGTGAACTGAAAGAAGAAACAGGTCTGGTAGTTGGCGAGTTGTATCGTGTTGGTATCTTTGATGCTGTCGACCGTGACCCACGTGAGCGAATCATCACTGTAGCTTATTATACGATTCTTGATAAGCCTGCTGTCGTCAGTGGTTTGGACGATGCTGCACAAGCAAAGTGGTTTCTACTGACTGAATTGCCCGACTTAGCTTTCGATCATGCAGAAGTGCTCAAGGAAACTTTGAGCGTGATGAAACTTCATCGTTAGATTATAAAAAGAGATAAAAAGCATTTGAAAGAAAGCTATATAATTGCAAGAGGGCGTGTCAAAATGCAAATACACTTTTGATATTCTTACAGCTTGAAACAATCCAATAAGAAATGACCATTTCTATACTCGATTTTGAGTAAGAAATGGTCATATCTATGTTTTTAGAAAACCAACTTATAATTTGAAAGTTGTCAAGTTATTATTTTACATTTTGACACACCCTCTTGCATTGTTATTCTTAATATTATTTATTCTTTGAAGAAGCAGAAAGCTTAAGCAATCTATAAACACCCCAAAGACTCATAAGCTGTAGTATAATTATAGGGATTGTGGGCTTAAACTCTATTCCTAATAACAACAGAACGTTACCAACTATGTAAATAAATGAAATCAGAATAACTCTTTTCATATTAATTTGTTTTAAAATGTTAGTAGATTCTGTTTGCAAATATAAGCAATATAGATAAACGTACCAAATATATTCGATTCTTCCGTTAAATGCGTAGATGCTTTCGTATAGCTTTAACGGAAAAAACGAAGTAATTCATTAAACAAAAACATAGCCAAAATTGTCAACTATCTATTCTTTTATCGCCCTCCTACACAGAAAACCCTTTCATTTTAATACTTCAAAAAAACAGATAAGATTCTGAAAAATCATTACATAGTTTCGAATAAAACATCTATAAATAATAGCAAAAACACGTGTAAAAAGCAAGTTTGCAACCAACAGAAAATCAGTTAGTTATGAAGTCATGCAATAAAAGGTGCTTAATTGGACTTCAAAAGGGCGTTAGTAACACCCCAAAAGGGCATCTTTTACAAGCCAATTGGGCATCTTTTAGAAGCCAAAAGAGTATGTATTGGTTTTGACCTGCATGAAAATAGTTTACAAACAATCGATTAACAAGGGAATAAATTATTTGTAGAAGACGGAAAGATTATGGAATGGGTAGACATATTATTAATTTGCCTTTTCTGCATTATATCTTGTAGTATATCCTCTTTGTAAGACTATCTAATTTGGAATAGTCATACCATGCAAGTGTAGAAGCCTTTATTCTATTTCCAATCTATGCATTTAACGGAAGAACCATATATTCTTTGTTATAAACCCAAATCTCTAAATAGTCTCGAAGACTAAGCATTCTATTTGGTCTATGCAGCTTTGACAAGGGGACAAATACGGTCATAGGGCTTTGAAGCCCATTTGGGGTTCTTGTCTTATTCCTTGTCAGGTTAATTTTCTCCTTTTTACAACAAAGGTAAGGAAATTAATCCCAGAATAAAAGTTTACTTTTCTAAATAGATAAACTTATTATTCGATGCAATATCTTTATTTATTGCAATTCATATTGCAAACTTAGAGATTTGGGTTAAATATGACAGTAACTTATATTACAAACCATCAACACACATCACCTAACACCCAACACCCATCACCCAGATTAATTCTCAATCTGGTCGATTGTAGGCTTCTTAATCTCAGGCATTGGAGCTTTCACAACAGGTTCTGTTTGTCCTTCGGGTAGATTAGGAACAATGACAGGGGTCTCTGGTTCTGTTGTTTCCTCCGACTCTGAAGACTCTTTCTTAGGAGCTTCTGTTTTTTTCTCCTCTTTCACCTCATCTTCTTTTTCCTCTTCCTTTGTCAAGACAGGAATCTTCGGACCATTATCAATACCGATAACTTCACCTGACATATCCACCTCATACTTACGAGGAGGAGCCATCTGGCGAGTTTCCATGAGAATGCCAAGTACGATAGCACCCACCAGCAGCACAATGGCACAGATGGATACGGGTACTTTATAGGTTGGTTTCTTTTTCATTATCTTTGTTTTCTATCCTTTATTCTATTCCTCATTCAACTTTATTCCGTAATCTGCACACAATAAGGCAGTGGCTGCTGGAGCATCAAAAAGCTAATGGTTGGCTGATTGTCTTTTGTACAAATCAGCGTACTCTTATCTCCCTTTATAGCATTCCCCATGTCATAGCCCATCGCCTTTACCTGTGCTTGCAAGCCTGCAAAGGCAATACGGTTAAAGACATAGATGTAAACCGTCTTGCCATCTTGTGCCAAGAGTACCATACTAGAGTTGCCACGTTTCATCGCAGTTGGAAGGAAGTCACTGGTTAAGTTCATATTCTTCACCCAGTTATAGTCCTTTCCGAACTCGTCAGACGAAACACCTTTATAGCTATAGCCCTGTTTCTCCAATACCTGTTTGCCTACTTGCAGCGTCTTTGCTTGAAATATCTTAATCGCATCAGCCACCGAAACAATATCTTTTTGGGCATGCGCTCCCATTGTAAAGAGAAGCGCAGTGAATAAGAGTAGTATTTTTTTCATTCTTCTATGTTCGTTTATTCCGTGTCTTCAGCTGCCCATATCGCTTTGAAACAACCATATTATGACACGTTACAAAAGTATGAAAAATATGGAAAATGAGCAAGAAAAGGAAGAAAAAAGAAAACTTTACGGCAGCAAACGAGAGTGAATAAGTGAGCAAAAGTAAACAAGTTAACGAGAGTAAACAAGCTAACAAGGGTTGACAAATTATTTGTAGTAATAAACCACAGTCAACATTGTTAATCATAATTTTAAATTCAGACGTACTGATGAAAACTTCGTTCAAATAATTTTGAATTATGAATTAACAAAAAATTTTGCTTTCGTTTCAACATTTTTTTATAATTTTGTTCCCATCATGAGATATACTGTCAAATGTAATAACTGTGGTCGCGACTTTGTGGCTGAGACTGAGAAATATGGGACAATGAAATATCGTTGCCCTTATTGTGGTAACGTGTTGAACTGTAAGTTTGATGCGCCTAAGTCTTTCCGCACTCGTGCTCGTTCCGTTATTCCTTTGGCTGACACATCACCTGTAGAGGTAAAGAAAGCCAAGAATCTTCCTACAGTCTCAACTCATCTCATCAGTTCACCCTCAAAAGAGAAACTTGCCGAGATGAAAAGTAAGTTGATTGAGGCTTCTCAGCGTGCTCTTCATGTATCTAAGCAGGCAGGTGAAACCCTGAAGAATGCAACAGAAAGTACCAGTGAGTTTGTAAATAAATCCTCTTCACGCCTGCAGCGTTTTCAGGAGAAATACGCAGATGGTGACCTCTGGATATTCTTTGGTTTCAGCTTTGTTTTCATCCTTTCGGTTTTTCTTGGACTTTTCATCTGCGCAGAGGTGGTTAAGCTTTTATCTGAGGGACACTCATGGTTGTTTAAGAACTATATTGAAATAAGAAATTCTTTCTAACGATTGCGTTTCTTACACCCTCTTTAATTCAGTTTTGGCTTTGAGATGCATGAAATCAGTATAATATAATGTTTTAAAGAGACGAATAGGTAAGCTATTTGAAGCCCAGCAAAACATTTTATATGAAATTAGCATCATAGAAAGATAAAATATCGAAGTATGGACAAGTTTAAGTAAAGGGAGCAAAAAGAGGATGTGTCATTTGACATACCCTCTCTTATTTTTATTAGCCCCATTAGGTCAATTGAACCAATTAGGCTAATAAGCCCAACAAGACATATAAACTTAAACTAAAAACAGGCAAACGTCTGTCTTTACTATTCTTAATTCTTTGGCATCAGCCCTTCGATATACTTACAAAGAATATTGATTCCCTTTACATTCTCACCTCCCTGCGGAATAATCACGTTAGCATAACGCTTGGTTGGTTCGATGAACTGTTCGTGCATTGGCTTCAATACTTCCAAATAGCGGTCGACAACCATTGAAACAGTACGACCACGGTCGATGGTGTCACGTTGGATATTGCGAATAAGGCGCTCATCCGGATCACAATCAACAAAGATTTTGAGATCCATCATCTCACGTAGACGTCTATTGCTCAACGCCATAATACCCTCAACGATGATTACTGGCTTTGGCTCTACATGGATGGTCTCTGGTAAACGATTGCTAAGGATATAGCTATAAGTTGGCTGCTCAACAGCTTTCCCTTCACGAAGTTCATTAACCTGCTTAATCAATAGCTTCCAATCAAAGGCATCAGGATGGTCGAAATTAATAGCCTTGCGCTCTTCATCGGTAAGTCCTGTTGTGTCATTATAATAAGAATCCAACGGCACAACAGCCACATAATGAGGAGGAAGACTCTCTACGATTTTCTTCACTACGGTGGTCTTTCCAGAACCTGTTCCACCAGCTATTCCAATGATTGTTATTTTATCCTTCATCTTGGTTGATTTTATTATTCTTATTATTTGGCTTATTAGCCTTATTGAGCTAATTAGCCTAATATCCCTAAATCCCTGAACATCTTTTCATAATACTCAGCTTTCTTCTCCACCTTCATCGGATAAGCACGGCTACTGCTTGGTTGACGGTAAAGTCGTAGTGTACGATTATCAAAGCTAAACTCTTTGTAATCGCCCATCTTCATCTTACGTGCATCAATGTTATAATGCTCTGTAAAAATCTTTGTCGCCAACTGACCTGCAGCTAACACAGCCTTACATTCTGGCAGCACACGAAGCATTCCATCAAGGTCAGCAGGCTCAATGATTTCCAAATCTTTATCTGATGCTGTACCCGTTGTTCGATGAATACGTAAGGCTGTGTCAAAGATAGCTATTCCCTTCTCTTTCAAGAACGGCTTGAGTAAATCGAGCTTATAGGTTTTATTTTCCTCATCCACAAAGTAGAACTTATCCCCAAAGAAGATGTGACCGAAGATACGCCACATATCATTCGTATAATTAGGATAATACCACTCCATACACCATCGCTTCGGTGCTGGTGGAAAAGTTCCTAACAGCAACAGCTTGGCATTGGAAGGAAGCCACGGCTCAAAAGGATGAATTTCGATTTCCATTGTTCTATTATTATCAAATTAGCCCAATTCGCCTAATTCGCCTAATATTCTTTACTGCTCCTTAACAAAGTAAGTTACAACTGGCAAGTGGTCTGAATAACCATCAAGCCACACACCACCTGCAGTGGTACGCTTGGTATTACCCTTATACTTACCAGACTCTTGGAAGAGATAGTCACGACGGAAAATTTGATTCTTCCAGAACTTCAACTCTGAAAAGTCTTTTTTACCATCTTTATTCAATAAGTTAGGGGTCATAATAATCTGATCGAAGAGGTTCCATTTACCCTGATACTGCAAGGTTCCAGTCCCTTCCTTTACAAGAACATTATACCAAGGGTTGTACATATCATCTGCACCAACCTCATTGATTTCTCCCTTTGCTGACAGACACTCATACATACTCTTATTGGTTGGATCATCATTCATATCACCCATTACAAGTACCTTCACCTTGGGGTCTTCACGAAGCAGTGAGTCTTTCAGTGCCTTTACCTGCTTACCACCAATCTCACGATAGTAAGAACCTGCACCACGACTTGGTAAATGGCACACAACAATAGTCACATGTTCACTCGCCAACGTACCGCTAACAGTAAGGAATCCACGAGTAGCACGGTGCTTATCCTGTGGAAGGTCATAAACGTAAGGTACTAACTTTGTATCTCTTACAGTAAAAAGTTTAGGGTTATAAATCAAGGCGCAGTCAATACCACGACGGTCAGGACCCTCAATATGGACATACTTATAACCACGTGTTGCTAACTCTGGCTGGGCAGTAAGGTCACGCATGGCGTGGTCATTTTCAACCTCAGCTAAACCAATAACTGCACAACCAACATTGGGAAGGACATCTGTACCCATTTCTGCTAACACCGTTGCCATATTATGCAACTTATGGTTATACTTCATCTCATTCCACTGATAACTTCCATTTGGTGTGAAATCGTGGTCATTCTTTCCTTCATCATGGGTTGTATCAAACAAGTTTTCTACATTATAGAAGCCTATAGCGTAAACAGAAAACTTCTTCTGGGCAGATACTGACGTACCGAAAAGCACGGTACAGAAAATAACTAATAGTAACTTTCTCATTATTTTTTATGTTGTTGTTTTTTATCAGAGCGTCTAAACAAAGACATCTATTATTCTGGAAATCAGCAACAATACAAAAGCAAGAGTATAAACAGACATCACTTGTCTATTAAATATAGACACACAAAGCCTAAAACTGAATCCAGAAACACAGTCACGTTTAGTTTGCAAATATCGGTAAATAATCCGACATTTACGCATAATTCTCGAAAAATTCATCAAAAAGACTTTCTATTTCCAAATTTATTTCGTTACTTTGCAGACTATAGTATAACACCTAATTAATGTAATCAACTATGCAGAAAAAGCTGAAACTTGCCGTTTTAGCACTATGCAGTTCGTCTTTGGTGGTCGCACAGAACACTGATACTAAGACAAACCAGCAGGCGCAGACGGCCAACGCTATGGATGAATCGGCGTTCACCTTCACTGAAGCGCAGTTAGGTGAGAACAATGACATGAACGAAAATGTAACGATTCTCAACTCAAACAGTAACGTCTATGCCTCACAAGTGGGTTTCTTATATTCACCCATGCGTTTCCGGTACCGTGCTCTCAACCAGAAATATAACGACGTTTATATCAATGGTGCACCTATGAACGATATGGAAAGCGGACAGTTCCGCTATTCTATGGTAGGTGGTATCAACCAACAGACACGTAACGTAGATTATGCACTTCCTTTTGAGAACAATAACTTCTCAATGACAGCTTTGGCTGGAAGTAACAACTACGATTTCCGTGCAGGCTCAATGGCTGGCGGACATCGTCTCACTCTTTCTGCAGCAAACCGTAACTACACCCTCCGTGGTATGTACAACTATGCAAGCGGATTCAACGCTAAGGGCTGGGCTATTGCTGCCAGCGTTGCTTATCGTTGGGCAAACCGTGGTTACGTCGAGGGTACTTTCTATAACTCATTATCATACTACTTCGGTGTTCAGAAGAAGTGGAATAATGGTCATTCCTTGGCTTTGTCAACATGGGGTAATCCAACTGAGCGTTCAACACAGGGCGCAAGTACAGACGAGGCATACTGGCTTGCTAATGACTATCAGTACAACCCTTATTGGGGTTATCAGAATGGTCACAAGCGTAACAGCCGCGTTGTAAACGACTTCGCACCTTCTGCCATCTTAACTTGGGATTGGGACATCAACAAGAAGATGAAGTTGACTACAAGTCTTTTTGCTCAGTACTCTATGTATAAGAGCACAAAGTTGAACTATAACAACAGTGAGAACCCACAGCCAGACTACTGGAAGAACCTCCCAAGTAGCTACTATGATGTATGGGATCAGAGCAATGCACGCTACCGCACAGCACAGGCTTACTCAGACTGGCAGACCGCTGTCAATTGGTGGGGCAAGAAAGAAAACCGACAGATTCAGTGGGATCGCCTTTACTATGTAAACCGTCAAGCTGCAGCCAACGGACAAGATGCGCTTTACTACATACAGGCTAAGCACAATGACGTGCTGACAACAACACTTTCTTCTACACTTACAAACCATATTGGTAAGAACAAGTTGTTCAATGTTGGTCTTTCACTCGGTCAGACGTTAGCCCGCCATTATCAGACAATGGAGGATCTCTTGGGTGCAAAGAGTTTCCATAACATCAATACTTACGCTATTGGAACCTACGCAACTACTGACCCACGTATACAATATGACCTTAACACAATGGGTACTCAAGGTTTAGGCAAGCTCGTATATGAGGGTGACAGATTCGGTTACGACTATAATATCAACGTACGCCGTGGTAAGCTTTGGGCAAACTATGCGCAAACTATTGGCAAACTCCACTATATGATAGCTGGTAGAGTCAGCGATGACAATATGTACCGTGTAGGTCACATGCGTAATGGTATGTTTGCAGACAACTCTGCAGGCAAGAGCAAGCATGCAAACTTTGTAACAGGTGGTTTAAAGTCAAATGCTACTTTTACCCTCGGTGGTGGCAACGCTCTCTCTCTCGGTTTAGGTTATGAGCATCGTGCACCGAATGCAAACACAGCTTTTGCATCAGCAGAGATGAACAATGATTTCGTCCTCAACCTTCGCAACGAGCGTATCTTCTCAAGCGAACTCAGCTATCAGTACTCTGGCAGCTGGCTCCGTGCTAACCTCAGTGGCTATTACAACCACATGACAAACGTGACCGAATGGCAGAACTTCTATTTTGACGATGCTAACTCTTTCACCTATGTTAGCATGACAAATATGAAGAAGAACTACTACGGCATTGAGTTAGGTCTTGATTTCAAACTCACAAGTTTCCTTAACTTCAAGGCACTTGGTACTTGGAGCGAGGCAAAGAATGCGAACAATGCTGATGTTATCTACTTGAACTCTACTAAGAGCACCTATAACAAGGATGTTGTTTACAATAAGGGTATGCACGAGTCAAGCACTCCTCTGAGTGTTTACAGCGCAATCCTCAGCTATCATAAGGGTGGTTGGTTCATTGACTTAAGCGGTAACTACTATGACCGTATCTACCTATCTTATGCACCAAGCCTCCGTTATGGTAACACACTCCGCACAATGGGTACCGCTCTTGGTGGTATGGATGCTGATGGAAACTATACTCCTTATGCACAGAGCGAGGGACATGGTGGCTTTATGCTTGATGCTTCAATTGGTAAGAGCCTTTACCTCCGTCATGGAAGTTTGTCTATCAACTTAATGATTACCAACTTGCTGAATAATCAGAAGATTGTCAGTGGTGGTTATGAGCAGGGACGTAGCAACTACACTGTCAACAAGACTACTGGAGCAGCAACAACTCGTGCTTACGACTTCTATCGCAATCCTAAGAAGTATTACGTGAATGGTATCAATGGTATGTTGAACGTAGCTTATAAATTCTAAAACTAAATACAGGAAATTATTATGAAGAAACTGAAATGTTTAATGATGGCAGCTGTCTGCGCACTATTTGCATCTTGTATGGGCGAGAGTTATGCAGAGCCAACTGAGACTGGTTCAGCGCCATACGGCAACAACGAACTGACCGAAACAAATGTCATTTCTATTGCTCAGCTAAAGAGTAACTATTCAAACTATATCGCTACTGATTACCGTAACGGTATCAGCTATGCAAAGGTAACAGATGATATCAAAATCAAGGCTATCGTTACAAGTTCTGACATTGCAGGAAACTTCTATCAGGAGTTAGCATTGCAGGATGCAACGGGTGCTATCATCGTAAGTGTATCACAGAAAGGAATGTATGGTTCAACACCAGTAGGTACTGAAATCTTAGTTAGTCTGAAAGACCTCTATGTAGGCAACTATGGTAAGCAGGCACAGATTGGTGTTCCTACAACTAATGCTTCTGGCGCTACATCCATTGGACGTATGTCACGTATTACATGGGACCAGCACTATAAAATTATCTCTACAGGCAACAAGGTTGAACCGACAGAATTCGCTTCAGGCACCAATGCAACAACATGGAATCTCGATACAGATGCCGGTAAACTCGGTATCATCCGTAACGTAAGCTTCAAGAGCAGCAATAATTCCAAGGTTACTGACACTTTCGCAGATGCTGACGGCGGTGCTGGTAGCGTAAGCTGGACATTGAATGAGCAGGACGGCAAGAAAGTTATCGTCTACAACAGCAACTTTGCTAACTTTGCTAACAGCAAGATTCCAACAGGCAAGGTTGACATCGTTGGTATCTTCAAACGTTTCAACAACCAGTGGGAGATTATTATCCGATCTCTTGACGATATCAAGAACGCAGAGAAGGTTGATCCTTTCAAGGGACTTCCGGGCAAAGGTGATGGCACACAGGCTAACCCATTGGACATCACACGTGCATTAGCTTATGCTAAGTTGAATAAGAAGGATGCTACTACCTACTATATCAAGGGTATCATCTCGCAGATTGACGAGGTTTCAACCCAGTATGGTAACGCACGCTACTACCTGTCTAATGATGGTACAACAACTGACCAGTTGCAGGTGTTCCGTGGCTTTTACTTGAATGGTAATAAGTTCACTGACCCTTCACAGATTAGTGTAGGAAAGAAGGTTGTCATCCTTGGCACCTTAGATTTCTACGAGGCAACTTCTACCCCACAAGTAGGAAAAGGCAGCAAGATTATCTCAATTAATTAACAAGACAAATAAATTGTAAAGAACATGAAAAAGATTATTTATTCAATGATGGCGCTGGCATTCTCTGCCACAGTCTTCACCAGTTGCGAGGATGTTCCTGCACCGTACAATATGACATTTGATGACAGTAACGTCACTCCTACACCACAACCAACAACTGACTTAAACACAGAAGCTACTGCATGGACTGTTGCTGAAGCTGTACAGAAGATTCAGGCTAACCAAACTGCTAATGGTGAGGCTTACGTAAAGGGTATCATCTCTGAGGTTGCTTCTTATAACGAGAAGTATAAGAGCATCACTTACTATATATCTGACAACGGCACAGATAAGACACTTCAGGTATTCTCTGGTAAGGGTCTCAATGGTGCAGATTTCGCTGCAAAGACTGACCTTCAGGCTGGTCAGACCGTAGTTATCAAGGGTAACCTGAAGGCGTTCACAAACAAGCAGGGCGTGGTGATTATGGAGGTTGATAAGGATAATAAGATTATCTCTATCAGCAACTCTACAACTCCTCAGCCTGCTGCTACTGGTCTTACAGCTAAGTTTGAGACTGGTATGGATAACTTCACCATCAAAGATATCACACTCCCTTCAGACCTTACCTTTGTATGGAAGCATGATGCAACTAATAAACACATGAAAGCATCTGCATTTAAGAAGCCTAACAACTATGCTGCTGAGAGCCGTCTAACATCTCCTGCTTTCAGTCTCGCAGGTAAGACTACTGCTACTCTTTCTTTCAAGCACGCAGCTAAGTTCTTTGCAAATGCAGCTAACGAGTTTAAGGTACAAGTGTCTACAGATGGTACAACATGGCATGACCTTGCTGTTTCAGCTTATCCTACAGGTGCTGACTGGAATTTCATCGATGCTACATGCGACCTCTCTGCATACGCAGGTAACGCAACTGTTTACATTGGCTTCCTCTACACCAGCACTGCTACTAAGGCTGGTACATGGGAAATCAAGGACGTAGAAGTTAAGTAAAGCCCCCTTACCTTATCAACGTGCGGAAGCCCAGCACCAATGGTGCGAATGATAAACACCATTGGTGCGGAGGGTGATAACATACGGAATCACTAAACATAAGAATACTTGTTGGTCACGAAGTAACCTAAAGAGGGAGCAGAGGTTTACGCCATAAAGATTTATAGTTGTATCACTCGAAATGTCGAATGAGTTTAAAAAACAGCTTAAAATGTTTGGCTGGGTGCAGAATTATTCGTAATTTTGCAGCCTAATAAGTGTCTTTATCTTTTTGAATAAAGAAAAGACATATAATTAAGTATATTATTAACAATTAGATAAAAACAAAATGAAACAAGGTATTCATCCAGAAAACTATCGCCCCGTCGTATTTAAGGATA
>CAMUQM010000001.1 GCA_947095945.1 uncultured Prevotella sp. | reverse complement strand
TCTACAGAGCTATAGCTTTTGTAAAAGGATGAAGGCTTTCTCTATAAGTAACAACGCACTATAAACCATGTATGCATCTTTACATCCCACTACTTTGACAATATTACAAGAGAACAACTAAAACATTTTCATTAATAAAACGGCTAAACCCCACTTAACTTAGAAGCCATTTATTACACATTACCATCTTAGATCTTTATATTCAAGTTGCTGTCATTTTAACATTTAAAGAGAACTCACTGTATAACAGCCTATTACCTCTCCACAAAGAATGACAGCAGTGACAGGAAAATTGATTTAAAGAATTGCCTATCGGATTTAAGAAGAAATAGGTAAACCTCCAAAAAACACAAAACAAAGTAGCTGGAGGACGTTGAAACAATGAAAGCCAAGAAAAACTTTATTCGTATAATCACGATTTCGAATAGCTTGAACCAGCGAGCAAATATAAATTATAATAAGAGGTATTGAAATAAACCAACTTCCAACAACAAATATCATAATCCAAAAGCAACATTCACCTGCATCATCACCTGCAAACGAAGCAAGTAACATTAAAAACAAAAAAGCAGTAACCAAAGCAAACGACAACACACGTAGGGATATCCAAAAAAAGGAGAGCCAGTTCTTTTTGTAAAGTGTCTCTCCGCTTCCCCACTCTTCGCACCATTACTCCAATGACTCACTAATAGTGATATACCAAGAGCAAGAATACAAATTAGTATAATGATAGTAAATGCAAACATAGTTAATTAATTATGGCAGAAAACTCTACCCTATAAATAACAAGAAAAATCTATTGCAAAGATATCCTTTCGTACTCACATATGCAAGAGAATCAACTACAAACAACAGACTTAGACTTCCTACAAAGCAGCTTTATAAAATATGTGTTGCTACTCAACACATGTCGTGCTGGTAGTAAACACCAATGGTGTTAATGGTAAGCACCAATGGTGTTGAGTGCTAAACACCTTGCAATATATTACCAAAAGAGGGTGTATCAATCGCTTGATACACCCTCTGACATTATTTATAATCTAATTGATTATACTTCGTTCAGTCTAAACTTACTTGATAGCTTCACCATTTGCCTCAACTGGCCAGTAGATATTCTGGTACAAGTTAGAGTTCTCTGCTGTGCCATCTGGTGAACAGAGCTGCATCTCCTGATAAGAGAATGGATAGAGGTAGTGAGCCTGATAGAAGGTATAACCATTATAGAGAATGTTGTTAGTCTTCTGAATCTGGTAAGGACGGATATACTTTGTAAGCTCCTTAGCTGACATTGTAGCCTTAGCACTACCATCAGCAATAATCAGACTCACACCCTTATCATTTACGAAAGAAGCATTCTGATAGGTCTGATCCCAGAAGTTGATACCCTCAACCTGATAGTTCTTCACCTGATCCAAAGATGCCCAACGAATCAAGTCATCATTACGAAGACCTTCACCAGCAAACTCGCTACGACGTTCACGACGGATAGAATAGAGCGTAGCATCAACAGGCTTACCCGCAGAGAATGCTGCCCAGTCGTAAGAAGGACGATTAACATCAGCCTCCTTGGTCATATCAGTTGCAGCAATAGTTGTTGAGATAGGAGCAGTAATACCAGCACGTTCACGCAAAGCTGTCCAATAACCTGTTGCAGTTGCATCTAATGAACCTTTACGGAGATAAGAAGCCTCGATGTAATTGAGCATAGCTTCCTCTACACGGATGATAATCTGACCGTCAACATCTGAGAAGGTCTGACCTAACTGCATTGCAGGATCATAGTTATAGAACTTACGCTGACGATAGCCGGTGACATCCCTACATGCCTGATCAGTTGCAAAGAGACCAGCAACATTGAACTTGATTTTGTCAATAGGTGCAGTACCGGCAGGACGCTTCTCGTTCACGAGGTCAATGCTCTTTTGGTCAATACCGAGTATATCAGACTCACCAAAGAGGAAGAGTTGCAGACGCTCGTCACGATCTTTCTTAACCATATCAATGGTGGTGTCACCATTATAACCAGAGCTGGCAGCATAGATTGGCAGACCGTTCTTCATAAGGAATGACTCAACGAGACCGCGTGTCCAACCTGTTGCAGCACCGCCACGAAGTTTGTTTGATGTGAGGTGAGCCACGTTAATATCTGAATTGAACTGACGCCACAACAACACCTCCGGATACTTAGACAGGTCTGGGCTGGCAAACATATCGTAGTATGCATTCCATCCATTGTACAGTCCAACGATACTTGGATTCATTACATGACTGTTCTTAGTTTTCAATGGAACTGCATCGCAAACTTTCTTGGCAGCATCAATAGCCTGATCAAGGAAATAGTTCACCTCATCATCCTGATTGATAGTAAAGTTCTTGTTCCACTCCTTGTTCTTGCCCGGCCAGTTAGCATCACCCGGCACACGACCAGAACCTCTGTGATACTTCTCAAAGGTTGCCTCATAAAGCGCGATTCTTGACTTCATTGCCAAAGCTGCATACTTATTAATACGTACCTTATTCGCAAAATTCACCTGCAACTTATCAATCGCCTTATCCATATCAGAAAGAATTTGACGCGCAACGAGATTACGAGGTTGACGCTTATTTGGCGAAACAAGGTCATCTTCAGGCTTTAGTTCTGTCAACTGGATAGGAAAATCACCATAAGTTTGGAGCTTACCATAGTAGAGCATTGCTCTGATGAAATATGCCTCACCCATATACTGGTTGATAAGATTCGCATCACCAGACACCTTGCCTTCAGCAATCTTTGGTTCGTTCTCATTAATAAACTTATTGACGTTACGAATGTTGTTCATACCAATACCGCCAGATGTAGGAACCTTCCACTGATCCTGTAAGAACATTGCTGTGTTACCACCTCTTGCAGCCTGATTGTCTGTTCCATCATCAAATGTTGCTACACCTGCCCACCATCCACTATTGTTACGGAAGATAGTTGTATAGTAGTTGATAGGGAATGTACCTAACTGATCTGCTGTCAGATAATAAGAAGTGGGAGGTACTTGATCAAGTGGTGGTCTGTCAAGGAAATCGTTACATGACGTAACCGTCATGCCTAAGCAAAGAATAGGCAATCCTCCCTTCAATATATTTGATATAATATGTTTCATAATTGCTACGAATTAAAAATTAAGATTTAAACCGAAAGAAACTGTTCTCTGGAGTGGATAGATTTTACCTGGTCCCCAATCTCCACCAGTAGCCTCTGGGTCAAAGATCTTGTTCATCTTTGTGAATGTTGCGAGATTCTCAGCAGAGAAGTAGAAACGAATGCGATTTGCACCAATCTTGCTTGCGATAGCAGTAGGAAGTGTATAACCAAGCTGGATATTCTTGATTCTCATGTAAGCTGCATTCTGCAAGTAGCGGTCACTTGTCTGGAAGTTTTTAGAACCCTGACCAAAGAGAGGACGTGGGTAGAAGCCGTTAGGGTTAGGACCTAAGTTGGTGTCTGTTGCTGGACGCCAGTAATCTAAGTGATCCTTGAAAGCAGCAGCCTGCCACATACCAGTATTTGCACCTACGCTGTAAGGAGAATCATCCCAGAAGTCACGCTTACCAACACCCTGCATAAAGATAAGGAAGTCAAATCCATTCCAATTAGCATCCAAAGTAATACCGAAACGATAACGTGGCAAAGAGTTACCAATCTTGGTCAAGTCACCCATATCGTCATAAGTACCCTTACCACTATTAACCTTCTTATCACCATTCAAATCCTTATACATAACGTCACCAGCTGCCCAGTTAGAACCCCATGATGGCTTATTATTTGTCAACCATTCGTTCATCTGTTCATTTGTCTGTGCAATACCCTCTACTAAGTATCCGTAGATATCACCCATGCGCTTTCCTTCGCACCACTTTGAAAGCAGACGATTCGGATTATGGAATCGAGTAATAGTTTGGTAGTCATCAGAGAGAACGAGCTTGATGCCGTAGCCAACCTGACCAATTCTATCACGCCATCTAACTTCCAAATCCCAACCATTAGAACGCATATCGCTATTATTCTCTTTTGGTAGCTCTACACCCAGAATAGAAGGATGAGCTGGTGCAGGACCAACCATATCCTTTGTTGTACGGACATAGTAGTCGAAAGTTCCTTGCAATCTATTGTTGAACATACCAAAGTCAAGACCAATATTCCATGAGCGAACACTCTCCCATGTAAGAGAAGCTGATACCAAACCTGGAGCATTAGAGATATTCACACGCTGCCCATTAACAAGCCATGAAGATGCAGATGCGTTTGCTGGCTGACTCAAGAACCAAGGATAGAGTGCTTTAATATTAGTGTTACCCAAGGCACCATAGGTAGCACGAAGTTTAAGTGTATTAACAGTCTTTGTCAATGGCTTGAAGAACTGCTCATTAGCAATATTCCAACCCAATGCGAATGATGGGAATGTACTCCATGTCTTATCACCAATAAAGCGTGAAGAACCATCACGACGGATAGAGAACTCTGCAAGGTAACGTGAATCGTATGCGTAATTGATACGACCGAATACACCCATCGTTGCCCACTGAGTATTTGAGAAACTTGGTCTCACATCCTTATGAGTAGCATTGTTGAGTGATGGAACTAATGGGGATATCAAGTCTGCACGTGCTGCACCAAGAGAGGTATAACGGTTAGATTCCATATCCAGACCAGCCAAGAACTTAAAGTCATGCTTATCGTTCAATGTGAACATATACTCTGTGAAGAAACGACCATTATAATAGTTGTTTCTTGACATACTATCACCAACATCAGACTTACCAGCTGCATAGCCACCGCTCCATGCCGCAGGTATTAATTTTTGATCTGGGTCATAATAATAGATTGGCAATACATCCCAATGGTTGTAGTAGTGAACGGTATTATAGTTACCCTCCAAACGAATCTTCCAACCCTTGAGTGGACGGAATTCGAGAGCTAACTGCTGATAGAGCTTGTCTTGTTGTGTGGCATCAAGTCCACCGTTCTCCATCTGAAGAATCTCATTACCATGAACATAATGTCCGTTTGGATCGTAAACAGGGTTAGTTGGCCAACGACGAGCAATATTATGGAAGAAAAGTCCTGTCATATAAGAAGGACGGCTGTAGTCCTCACGTACCCACTTCGTATTATAGGTAACTGTGAACCAATCCTTCAGGTTGGCAGTAATCTTACCAGAGAAGTTGTAACGTGTGAGTTCGTCCTTTCCATGACGGATAAGACCACGCTGGTTGAGGACAGCACCGCTAAGGTAATAGTTCACCTTGCCACCGCCACCACTGAGGGCAACATTATGCTCGGTGGAAGGAACATTTGATTTATACATCTCCTTGAACCAGTCGGTATTGTCCCAAGACCCTGTGTACATACTCCAAGGCTCATTAGCATCATAACCAGCCCATGTAGTTGTCACCTCATCACCAGGTTTCGGAGTACCGTTTATATGGTTCTTGATTTTCTCCAGAATTGCCTGACTGAAAGGAGCAGGTGCACCACTGTTGGCAGCAGCATCGTTCCAGTAACGTGCAAAGTCGTATGAGTTTGGCATCTCTGGAATCTGAGTAGCTGTTGAGAAACGTACATTACCATTATAAGACACGTTCATACGTGAATCCTTACCACTCTTTGTGGTAACGAGGATTACACCGAAGGCTGCACGTGAACCGTAGATAGCACTTGAAGAAGCATCCTTCAATACAGAGATACTCTCAATATCGTTCGGAGAAATTGAATACAAATCACCCTCAGAACCATCGATAAGAACGAGAGGAGCAGCGTTTGAACCTTCACCGATGGTACCGATACCACGGATGTTCATGCTCATACGGCTGTTGAGCGAACCACCCGCATTGCCAACGCTGAAGTTCAAACCGGGAACCTCACCCTGCAATGCCTGAGCAACACTTGTTACTGGACGTGACTCCAATGCCTTTGAAGACACAACAGAAACAGCACCCGTAAGGTTGACCTTCTTCTGAGTACCGTAACCGACAACAACAACATTGTCGAGCATCTCACTGCTCTCTTGTAGTGTTACCTTTAGGTCCTTACCACTCCAGGTCACCTGCTGGGTCTTATAACCAACATAAGATATGGTAAGTGAAGAGCCAGAAGCAACACCTGCAATCTCAAACTTACCATCAAGGTCAGTTACACTTCCCTTTTTCTGTCCATTACTTACGACAAAAACAGAGGCACCAACGACTGGCTCTCCATTATTGTCGACAACTGTTCCCTTACATACAGACTGCTGTTGAACAACAGCTGCATTAGCTTCATAAGTAATGTTAGCATGCAGTAAACTCGTACTGAACAAAGCCACCATTAACAAGCTCGTAGTCCTTTTTCTTTTTAGGTACATAGGCTTTTAATATACTTAGGTTAAAAATATTTTAGGTTTATTTATCGCAAAGTTAAAGCATTTTAAACGTCCACCCTACAATAGTAATGGTAAAAAAAGTTAAACACATGTTTTATTTAGTTTATTGTAAAAAAAACAAATACTAATCACACATTCTTTTGCAATTTTCTGCATTAAACAACACCTGACAGCGACTCTCTCAGGCACATGGATAACATGCTATTCAACAAAGGAAGATCAACCGAATAAAAAGAAGCTGATTCTACTACTATCAAGATTATACATTAATTAATAGACAAAGATGCTTTTCACAACCATATGGAGCTATTTTAATAAATATAACTTAAATAGAGCTATCAGAGTTTCTTCCGTCAGTTCATCCTCTGTTACATTTATATAGTAATGCCCATAACTATATGAAAATCTTTTGTTCTTATCAGGTTTATCACAGCATACATTGATATATACACTCCTCGTGAAGTCTAATATATTTGAATTTAGGAACAACCACTTTGCAACTGTTTGTGTCAAGTTCCCATATTTATTACTGAGTTCACTTGACGTCAACTCTGGTCGTTGGAAACATATATTAAATCCACCATAGTGTGTATATAATTGCGTACATGGAAAACTATACGTATAATTCTCTGACGTAGCGACATTCCA
This sequence comes from uncultured Prevotella sp., assembly GCA_947095945.1. Classification (GTDB taxonomy): domain Bacteria; phylum Bacteroidota; class Bacteroidia; order Bacteroidales; family Bacteroidaceae; genus Prevotella. The sequence continues at coordinate 29,952 of CAMUQM010000001.1, read as the reverse complement.
ACTCTCCGCTAATTCAAATGACTTAAAGTGTTGTGTCAAAGAATCAATTTGAGGGATGAGCTGTTGAATAACTTCTGGCTTATTATTCTTCACAGCATTACATGATATTTCTAAAATATCAATCAGACTTCCTCGCCCAACATCCACCTTACGTGAAGAGTATTCAGCCCCATCTTGCAAGTCAAAGAAAAAACAAGTCTTCAGTTGAATACCAAGCTTCTTACGTACAAAGGTTGTAGAAGAAAACACAGCATAACGCAGCAATGATGCTATTTTCATTTGACAAAGACTATCAGTGATTTCTTTCTTATTGCCTTTTAAGTCCTTGTAAGCAAGTATATATGTTCGTTCTGAGAAGAGCGAACCCTTGATTACTTGCAAGGCGTACTTCTCAGACTCCCCGTCTACAACAATATACTGTTGTGAGGCGAGGGGATTATACAACTCCTTAAGTACAGGCGCATAGAGTTCATAATCCTGCTTACTACAAGGGGAAAGACGGTTCTGTGCCACCGAGGCTATCGCCATAAAGAGTAGCAATGAAAGCAACAAAACCTTAATGACATAAGTACTATAAAATTCTTTCATATCATCATCATTATACACTTGCTCTTAAAAATCATCTCTCTACTCTTCCAATTTCCGAATTACTTTACAGGGATTACCAGCAGCCAAAACACCACATGGAATATCATGTGTCACGACAGAACCTGCACCTATCGTAGTATTATCACCAATTGTCACACCCGGCACAACGACAACATTACCACCAATCCACACATTATTTCCCACATGAATAGGCAACGCATATTCAATTTTCTTATTACGTTGCTCGATATCAAGTGGATGACCAGCAGTATAGAAAGAGCAATTAGGTGCAATAAAAACATTATCACCGAATGTCACCTTAGCCTCATCAAGAATCACACAATTAGTGTTGGCAAAGAAGTTCTCACCCACTTCAATATTATAACCATAGTCACAAAAGAAAGGAGCAACAATAAACATTCCATCACCAGCCTTACCAAACAAGTTTCTCAGCCGCTCCATACGTTCTTCCCTACGTGATGGTGGAATCTGATTGATTTCATAACATTCATTCTCACAGTAGTATAGATCTTTCAAAACCTCTGGGTCATTTGCCTGATAAAGCATCCCTTTCTGCTGTTTTTCCTTCTCTGTCATAATCTTGACTTTAACGTTTATGCTCACAAAGTTACAAATCAATTTCTAAGAAACAGCTAATTTCATTCACGAAAAAGATATTTTTATGGGAGAAAAAGGGAAGATAAGTGAAGTTTTTTGTATTTTTGCGATTGTAATCTATTAATAAATTAATAAGGAAACAACATGAACATGATAACATACGAATTTGTATTGAGACTTTTTGTTGCTGCAATACTTGGTGGTATGATTGGTCTGGAACGTGAATACCGTGCTAAGGAAGCAGGTTTCCGAACACACTTCCTCGTGGCATTAGGTAGCGGTCTCTTTATGATTCTATCACAGTTCGGCTTTGATGGTGTGCTCGGAAATTACGAGCAGGTATCACTTGACCCCAGCCGTATTGCCTCACAAGTAGTAACGGGTATCGGTTTCATTGGTGCAGGAACTATTATTTTTCAAAAACATGTGGTGCGTGGACTGACTACTGCAGCTGGTCTATGGGTTACATCTGCTATCGGTATGACTGCAGGTGCGGGTATGTATGTGCTATCTTTTGCAGCAACAGTTCTCGTTCTTCTATGTCTGGAAGCACTCTATTTCATCTTTCAACACTTTGGCGCACGCAATATAACTGTTACTTTCAGCACACCAAAAGAAGAAAATATTCAGCTTGTTTTGCAAAGGTTACGTGACAAAGAAATTATCATTGATTCCTACGAGATGAAGCGCAAAGACACATCTTCAGGCTATTACTATGTTGTGACTATGGAAATGAAGTTCAAACGGAAACGTTACAAAAACCACCTCCTCAACTTTATGGCTGAATTTGAAAACGTAACGGTCGAAACAATGGAGTAAATACAAGCATCATAATAAGGGGCACACCTTTCACACATCTGTAAACAAACTCTTAACACAGAAGTATGAAACGTGTGCCCTTATTGCTTCCTTACATTTTGATAAAGGCAAAGGATAAATTTAGTGTTTTATTAAGCATAACTTATTATACTCCTAAAGCATGCTTTTAAGCTATAGGAGAATAGCTATATAAGACTCGTATAACCAATTATATATGACCATTCCGACTACTAACTACAAATTATTTTCATGAAAAAAAATATTTTTGTTCATGAAGAAAAATATTTTTCTTCACGTAAATAAATTCTTCTTTTCACGAAAATAATTCGGACGTAAAACTTAGGTCCATATAAAAGAGTCCACAATGAAGGATAAAAAGTTATACGATCAAAGACAAAATAAGCACTTTATTATAAAATAAAAACAAGGTTATACGATGAAAAACAACTAAAAGACACGTTGATAAGCCTGTCGACTATCTCCACTCTCAACGTAAATAATACCGCAATAAGTAAAACCTAAACGAGCCAAAGAAGCTTGCATTGGACGATTATCTGCATGAGTATCTATACGAATAGATGAGGTTAGTGCCGAACAATACTTGATAATATCAGCCATCACACCATGTACACCTTCCACAGAAGCTACACGATGAATGACATAATAAGGTTGGTCATCAAGCCAACTACCATTATCAATACGTAGATAATTAGGTTCTGGTCCCGCTTTGAACACAAATGTTGCAATGGGCTTACCACTCTCATAAAGTAGATAACAATCGCCCTGAGAGATATCACACTCTACTGTATCCACAGCTGGGTAGTTTACCGACCATTGATTAGGATTACCAGCCTTTATCATCTTTGATTTCCCTTGCTCTATAAGTCCCATAACAATAGATAAATCATCTATTGAAGCTTTACAGACAATACGACCATCTGACAGATTTATTGTTTTCTTCTTTGTCATAAGATTCCTACTTTTGTTTTTCCTACGATGCAAAAATACAAAGAAAACCTAACATCAAGTTATTGATATAAAAGAAAATTGTGCAAAAAGAAAAACAATGGGTATCTCATTGATAATGAGGTAAAGTAAAATAGTAGAAAAAATAATTGCGAATTAAAAATATAATATGTATTTTTGTCATCATAATCGAATACTAACTTTTAAAAATAAAACAATGGAGAATAACCTTTTTAAACATTCTGCCAATAGGCTGGAAGCACACTTAGGCAAAGATTCACATGAGTTTACAAAAGATGATATCAAGCAAGCTATCAGCGACTTGAACATCAGAATGGTAAACTTCATGTATCCTGCTGGTGACGGACGTTTAAAAACACTGAACTTCATGCTTCACACACCTGACTACTTGGAAACTATACTTACAAGTGGTGAGCGTGTTGACGGCTCTTCGCTCTTCAGCTTTATTGCTGCAGCAAGCAGTGATCTCTACGTCATGCCACGTTTCTCTACAGCATTTATTGATCCTTTCTCAGAGATTCCAACGCTTTGTATGCTCTGCTCTTTCTTCGACCGAGATGGTAATCCGTTAGCTTCATCTCCTGAATATACTCTCCAAAAGGCTATGAATGCCTTTAAGAAGGTGACTGGTATGGAATTTCATGCTATGGGTGAGTTAGAGTACTACGTTATCCGAGAAGATGAAGGAGTGTTCCCTGCTGACGACCAGCATGGTTATCACGAGAGTTCTCCTTTCTCTAAAGGCAATGACTTCCGTATGCGCTCTATGCAGTTGATTGCTGAGTGTGGCGGAAAGATTAAGTATGGACATTCTGAAGTGGGTAATTTTATTGAGAATGGACGCTGCTATGAGCAGAACGAAATTGAGTTCCTGCCTGTTCCTGCAAATGAATGTGCAGAACAGTTACTCATTGCGAAATGGGTTATCCGCAGCTTAGGTTATGAGGAAGGACTTGATGTTACTTTTGCTCCAAAGATTACCGTGGGCAAGGCTGGTTCTGGTATGCATATCCATATGCGTATAATGAAGGATGGAAAGAATATGATGCTCAATGGCGGAAAGCTATCTAAGGATGCCCGCCGTGCAATTGCAGGTATGATGGACTTGGCAGAAAGTATCACAGCCTTTGGCAACAAGAACCCAACTTCTTATTTCCGTCTCGTTCCGCATCAAGAAGCTCCTACAAATGTATGCTGGGGTATGAGCAATCGCTCTGTACTTGTTCGCGTACCATTAGGCTGGACTTCTGGTGAAGATATGTGCCATAAAGCTAATGATATTGAGCCACTCACAGCACGTGACTACTCTATCAAGCAGACAGTTGAGATGCGTTCTCCAGATGCTTCGGCTGATATCTATCAGCTTTTAGCTGGTCTTTGCGTGGCTTGCCGTCATGGCTTTGAGATGGAGAATGCTGAAGCAGAAGCAGAAAGAACCTTCGCAGACGGCGATATCCACGACCCAAAGAATGCTGAGCGCTATGCCACATTGGCTCAACTGCCTGATAGCTGTGCTGCTTCTGCCGATTGTTTGGAACGTCAGCGCAAAGTTTATGAAGAACATGGTGTCTTCTCTCCTGCTATGATTGATGGTATTATCAAGCAACTCCGTTCATACAATGACCGAACTCTACGCCAAGAGATAGAGAGCAAGGAGATGATGATGGAGAAACTTGTTCGCCAGTATTTCCACTGTGGATAAAGCGAAATACCATTCTAAAGGGTGACTAATGTTAGCCCAAATATAAAATCCCAGACAAAAGAAAGGTTGTCTGGGATTTTTACAAACATCATCTTTTATTTGTCATTGCATATCAGACTTTTGCTTTAACATATCGTTACAAGCATACAAAGTAAGACCTACCGGAAAAGGAACAATGGCACACACTTTGCTACTTTTACATCTATTAAAAATTAGGAAATTATGAGTTTACAAGAAATATTAGACCATAGAAGGGCTGTTAGACATTTCGACTCTAACAAACCACTCGATAACGCTGTTGTAAAGAAATGTATTGAACAAGCGACATTAGCTCCAACAAGTTCTAACTTACAACTTTGGGAGGCTTATCATGTAACTGACAAAAAGGTTTTGGAGAAGTTAGCACCTGCATGCTTAGATCAGTTGACAGCACGTTCTGCACAACAAATAGTCGTGTTTGTGACCCGACAAGACCTCTACAAGAAACATGCACTGGCAACACTTGAATTTGAAAAAGAGAACATCAAGAACTATAGTCCAACAGAGAAAATAGATAAGCGTATTAAAGAGCTGGAACTATATTATGCGAAAATGATACCATTTATCTATTCGCGTTGCTTTGGCTTATGGGGACTTGTTCGTAAGGCGTTAGCACAAACAATTGGAGTTTTCCGCCCAATGATGCGTCAGGTGAGCGAAGGTGATATACGAGTTAATGTACATAAGAGTTGTGCTTTGGCTGTTCAAACTTTTATGTTGGCAATGAGTGAGGCTGGCTACGATACCTGTCCACTTGAAGGCTTTGATAGTCGATTGGTTAAAAAAGCTTTGAACCTGCCGTACAATACAGAAATAAACATGGTTATTACCTGTGGTATTCGTATGCCAGATGGTGTTTGGGGAGACCGATATCGCCGCCCATTTGAAGAAACTTATCACTTGGTGTAAGCCCAATTTAGGTAAATAATCCTTACTAAACAAGCAATAGGAAAAGGAGATAGAAAGTAAAAAAAAGATAAGAAAGATTTTAGTAAGGATTTTGTTCTTATCCTTTGTCTTATTCAAATAGAAATACGTATCTTTGCAAACAATCTGAACAAGACAATGGATAAGGATATTAAAGACATAAAGATAGCTGTAGCTGGAACTGGCTACGTGGGCCTCAGCATTGCTACGCTGCTGAGTCAACATCATCCTGTAACGGCTGTTGACGTAGTAAAAGAAAAGGTTGAACTGATTAATAACCATCGTTCACCTATTCAAGATGACTATATAGAACAGTATTTAGCAGAGAAAGAATTAAAACTCACTGCCACAATGGATGCAGAGGTAGCTTATAGAGATGCTGACTTTGTTGTCATCGCTACGCCAACTAATTACGACCCGGTAAAGAACTACTTTGATACACGACATGTTGAGGAGGTTATCAAAATCGTAATGAAGGTGAACCCTGAGGCTATTATGGTGATTAAGTCTACGATTCCAGTTGGATATACAGAAAATATTAGAGCAAAATATAATTGTAATAATATTCTCTTTGCACCAGAATTCCTGCGTGAAAGTAAGGCACTTTACGACAATCTTTATCCAAGCCGCATTATCGTCGGTCGTCCAGAAGGTAACGAACGACTTGACCGTGCTGCCCACCTCTTTGCTCAATTATTGCAAGAAGGGGCTATTGAGGAAAACATCCCTACCCTATTTATGGGATTAACAGAGGCAGAAGCTGTTAAACTCTTTGCCAATACCTACCTTGCACTACGTGTAAGCTACTTCAACGAGTTAGACACTTATGCAGAGGTGAAAGGTCTGGACACATCAAATATCATTCAAGGTGTATGTCTTGATCCACGTATTGGTTCCTTCTACAACAATCCTTCCTTTGGTTATGGCGGATATTGTCTGCCTAAGGACACCAAGCAGTTGCTTGCCAACTATGCCGATGTACCAGAGAATCTTATTCAGGCAATCGTTGAGAGTAACCGTACTCGTAAAGATTTCATCGCTGACCAAGTGTTGCATAAAGCAGGTTATTATGACTACTACGATCGTGGCGATTATAGTCCTGAAGACGAAAAAGAGTGCATCATCGGTGTCTATCGCTTAACAATGAAGTCTAACAGCGACAACTTCCGTCAAAGTTCTATTCAAGGAGTGATGAAGCGTATTAAAGCAAAAGGTGCGCAAGTCATTATCTATGAGCCAACACTCGAGGATGGTGCAACCTTCTTCGGTAGCCTTGTTGTCAACAACCTTACTGACTTCAAACAACGATGTCATGCCATCATTGCCAACCGCTACGATAAGAGCCTTGATGATGTGAAGGAGAAAGTATATACAAGAGATATATTTAGAAGGGATTAATCAATCTTATTTCTTTTCTAAAGGAAAAAGGAATAAGCATTGTTCCCCCTTTAAAAATGTAAGGAGGAATTACTAATTTTATAGATAACAAAGCATATAAAAGCTAAAATAGCTATACATTAAGCACCATTTGAGCATTCAATTGGTGCTTTTGCTTTATGCTTCAGTAAGTAAGAACCACATAAAAGATAAAAAGGCTTGTCTCCCGACAAACCTATTTATAATACAAAAACATTATGAAATAATTTATTTCGCGAACAAGATTATCATTTAATAATTATGGCTTATGTCGCACATTTACAAGTGCGGCACTTGCGCTCGCAGTACCGCTCGCACTGCACGCGAATATCATAACCCAACATTGCACCAAGAATAAAATCCTCTTCGGGTGACAGTTGGTTGAGTGGTTTAGTTATCATCAGCCGGATGGCATCAAGACACTCCTGACGACCAAAGAACAGGTTCATACGGTCACGACCCACTGGCTGGATAATATATGGGATATTCTGACGTTCGAGACGGAGCGTAGCAAATGATTCGTACTTCTTATTACAAGTGTACAAAACCATCTGTCGAACACCCTTCTGGAACTCGTAGATGTGATTCATCAACACCTTCATATCGGCGGTCATCATATCTGTCATCATAGTTATCCCTTCGTGTGAATAGTTATAATGTAAGCACTAAGTTTATTTATCTTACAATGAAGGCTTAATAGCTGCCAACCATGCATCAATACGACCTTCTGTCTGATCGTCCTCGTTTACATCGTCCAAAGCAAGACCTACAAACTGACCATCAACAACAGCTTCGCTATCATCAAAAGTATAGCCGTCTGTTGATACACCCGGAAGGATGTTTGCGCCCTCAGCTGCATCATAAATCTCCTTCATTGCACTGCAGAAAGTATCTGAATAACTCTCGCTATCGCCACAACCAAAGATCGCAACAGTCTTACCAGAGAGGTCAGCACCCTTCAGTACGCTAATACCATCATACCAATCGTCCTGCAACTCACCTGCGCCCCAAGTAGAAGAACCGAGGATAAGGTTATCATTCTCTGCTACTACATCTGCAGAGAAATCTGACACGTTAATAGCTTCAACGCCGAGCTTCTCAGCGATGGTATTTGCAATGCTTTCGCATGTACCGGTTGATGAACCGTAAACAACAATAGTCTTCTTCATATTTTGTTACTGATTTAATTTCTGATTCTATTAATCTTTACGGTTGCAAAGATACGATGAAAAACTATTACCTGCAATACCTAAAAATGATGGTTTGTGCAAAATACCTACTTTTAGGGAGTCGTTTGTTTTACTTTATAAACTTCTTACCATTTCTTATATAGATACCTTTAGGTAGGTTCACATCAGAAGTACCTACATAACGACCATCTAAGAGATAAATTCGATTATCATATCGCTCCTGCTTCCTCTTATCATCAATTGTATCGATACCCAAAGCTTTTCTACGTAACACTTCTCTCAGACCTGCTGCAACATCAATCTGTCCATATCCATAAAGATTATTAGGATAAGTGAGTGATGCATCATAACGAGTACAAGTCTTAGAGAAGATATCTAAGCAATCTGCTGGGGTTAACGTTGGATCTGCTTGTAACCAAAGTGCAATCGCACCAGCCACCACAGGCGCAGACATAGACGTTCCTGCATTAGAGTTCCATGCATAGATACGACCATTATAATCAAAATGACGAACATCACTCTGCACAGAACCATTTACATTCTTTGGATTGTTGATAAAAAAGGTACTATAAGATGAAACGATATTCTGTCCCGGTGCCATTACATCTGGCTTTATACGTCCGCCTAATGTTGGTCCCATAGCTGAGAATGGAGAGCGTATGCCATTCCGCCCACTGTCATACACTTTCTTTTCACCTAAATAATTGATAAACTGTGTACGATAGCTTGTTGAACCAACACATATCACATCAGGCGAACTGGATGGCGAAAAGATAGTATAAGTGCAATCACCTGCATCCAACACTGGGTCAAGTGTGTGAGGAAACATATATCCCGACATACGATAGAGCTCTACATCAGCCCCTCTACCCATAACTTGGAGTGAAACCTGCGGGCTATCTCCTACTTTTGAAGGACTACTAAGTTGAAAGTCATAAGCCGTCTCACTCGCATCATAACTATTAGGATAAGCCAGCACTCGCCATATATATTTCTTTCCACCTACTAATAAGGAATCAGTAAGAAGTGAGTCACGAGCACTACAAACATCAGCCGTTAAGACATCAATCCTTGTAGGTGACTCAACATTATCATATATACTTACACGAAAAGTAAACGCCTGCTTGGATTTAGCCGTACAACTAAAGCGTTTCTCTCTGCTCATGATAAAAGCTCCAGCTCTTTCCTGTCCAACCCCCTTATGTATGTACGTATTCCTTGCTCCATCATTACCAGCAGAAGAAACAATGATACGACCGGGTCCTATCAGTTTTGCCAGTAATTCGTAATACAACTGATCATATCCATGAAAATCCTGCGAACTACCCTCACTAAAATTAATGACACAAGGCTGATACGTACGCTCCGCATAATCGAATATATACTTAAATCCAAGTGCATCTGTCGCATAAGTATATTTATAATAATCCTTCGGATCAATCAGCGAAGCATTATCAGCAGCATTATCAACCAACACCAAGTCAGCATCACAGGCCACACCACGATAAGGAGAAACCACTCCGTTACCTTCTGCCCCACTACCAGCAGCAATACCAGCGGTATGTGTTCCGTGTGTTTGTGTTTCACCATCAACAGGATGACCCAATTGTAACAAAGCATCCTTTCCCACATAATCACGCCCTACATATAATGTAGAACCTATCGTATCACGCGACAGCTGATCCCACATTGCTTGAATACGATAACGACTCATATCTGCTGAATAAAAGTTAGGATGTGTCAAGTCAAAACCAATGTCTTGTACACCAACAACGACACCACGCCCAGTATAACTTTGTGACAATCCCTCCCCAGTATAAAGAGTCTCAGCATTTACAACCAGTCGTGTCGTATCCATCTGCACACTGCACCGTCTACCAGTTTCAATCCGTTTCACTTGTCTACCACATGACAAGGCTCCGAGTTTATTAAGAGGAATAGCAGCAATGCTAATATCCCCAATACGTGCCAACTCCTTACAGCCATATTGTCTAAGAACTTCTCCCGCATTACCCTCAATCCGCACAAAAGCAGTCAGCAACCTATTGTCACTCTGACTACGAGTAAGCTGCTTAGAAACCAGCGCAGAAGCCATTGCCTCACGAACAAAGGGTGACATCTTCTCATAACGAGGGCGCTGAGCACTAATATTGAAAGAGGTAAATATAAATAGTATATAAACTAATAAACGATTCATTTCTTTATCGGGCTAATTGCAAATAAAATGTTATAAGTCGTATATTCAGCTACAAAGGAACGAAAAAAAAACGACTTCTGCAAGTCTTCTTAGCACTCAATACCATTGGTGCTTACCAACAGCACGAGACGTGCGGAGGTACAACACAATATGTGCTAAGCACTAACACAACATGTGTTGAGCAACAACACATAGGCTGTAAATGGTTAGAAGGATTCATTTTCATTGTTAATAAGATATGATAAAACATGAACTTGTAATAGGAAATGTTTACCTGACAACACCCATAACACACAAAAAAGGCTACAAGTCAATTACTGACTCATAGCCTTCCATTTACATATATGAAACCTTCTCTATATGAGAATATGATGATTTCTTATTTGTTCAAACCACGATTGTTCAATGTAACGTTGAGAATCTTTACATACTCACGATACTGACGATCATTCAAAACATAACGCATATAAGAAAGATCTTTCTTAATAGCACTCTGTACCTTAGCCTCACGTTCTGAACTATCAGCAACAGAAGCATTCATCATCTCTGTAGCAAAAGTACGGTTAATATCCTCAACAACATCAACCTGATCATAATTGAGATTCAGTGCACGGCTCAGAGCATATGTGCTTACATTAAACTTGTATGCATTTGCGTTTGTAGTTGTGTTGTTGTTATCGTTCTCACCTGCTGCGAAAGCCATAGTCATACTCATTACCGCTGCTACTGTCAATACAATCTTCTTCATAATTTATTATCCTTTCTTAATTATTTAAAGTCTTATTAAAAGACTTACCATTTATCTTATATTCTGTAATTAATTTCCTTATTACGAGTGCAAAGTTACAATATTACCCACGTATAATATAATTATTCGTTACTTATCATTAACTTTTGATTATATTTTTGATGCACATCAATACATTTGATTTATATCAGTAACAAAACCATAGGTTTAACCCTATCTTTCCTAATAGACCACGTATAATAGCACCGTAAAAAGGAAAAAACAGTAACTAAGCAGATTTTATTCCGTTTTAAATCATTACCTTTGCAAATACGTATAATAACTATAGATTAATAAAAATAACAATGGAGAATAATACACATCGACTCATTGTAGTCAGTTACGAACTATACAGTATAGAAAATGGTGAGGAGCTACTCCTCGAAAAGACAGATGACATGCAGCCTATGCAACTCTATACAGGCTGTGACATGGCATTACCAGCCTTTGAACAGGAAATCATTAAGTTTGAGAAAGATACAGACTTTAAGTTCTCTCTTACAAAGGAGCAGGCTTATGGTGAGCATGATGACAACAGTGTTTTGGCACTCGACAAGGCTACATTCTTTCCTAACGGAGTCTTTGATGCTGAGAATATCTACAAGGATGCTGTCGTTCCTTTGCAGAACGAAGAAGGTCAGCGCTTCTTAGGTAAGGTTTTGGAAGTATCAGACGATAAGGTAACCATCGATCTCAATCACCCTCTTGCAGGTAAGGACCTTATTTTCCATGGTCATGTTTTCGAAAACCGTGAGGCAAACGAAGAGGAAGTAAAAGATTTCTTCGAGCAGATGAATCAGCACCACTGTAATGGTGGATGTGGCGGAAGCTGCGGTAGCGACTGTGAAGGTGACTGTAGTTGCGGAGGTCATGAGGAGGGCGAAGAAGGCTGCTGTGGCTGTCATTAAGACAGCTTCGTCATCTCCCATCTTACAACAATGGAATATTAAGAACGAGGTAAGATAAACAATAAGCTTTTCTTACCACTCATCACGATATTCATTCATAGACACTTTGTTATGAATATATTCGGAAAACTCTTCACACTAACCACTTTCGGCGAAAGTCACGGAGCAGCCGTAGGCGGTATAGTCGATGGTATGCCAGCTGGTATAACCATTGACATAGACTTTATTCAGCGTGAACTGGCACGTCGCCGACCGGGACAAAGCCACATCACAACGGATAGAAAGGAAGCAGATCAAGTAGAACTGCTGAGCGGTGTGTTTGAGGGAAAGTCAACTGGTGCACCTATTGGCTTCCTTGTCCGTAATACCAATCAACACTCAAAGGACTATGATAATATCCGTGACCTCTTTCGTCCATCGCATGCCGATTATACTTATTATAGTAAGTATGGCATTCGTGACCATCGTGGAGGTGGTCGTTCATCAGCTCGCATTACACTTTCACGTGTCGTAGCTGGCGCCTTAGCAAAGCTCGTATTGCATCAGCAGGGCATCAGTATCATAGCTTATACAGAGCAGGTGGGCGACATTCAGCTTGAAAGAGATTACCGAAAATATGATTTAAGTCTCATTGAGTCTAACCTTGTCCGCTGCCCCGACCCATTAAAAGCAAAAGAGATGGAGGAGCTCATTGCGCAGGTGAAGCGTGAAGGTGATACTATCGGTGGGGTTATATCTTGTATTATCAAAGGCTGTCCCGTAGGCTTAGGCGAACCAGAATTTGGGAAACTTCATGCTCAATTAGGTGCTGCTATGCTTAGCATCAATGCCGTAAAAGGCTTTGAATACGGCGAAGGCTTTGCTGGTTCCTCATGGAGAGGTAGCCAACAGAATGACACATTCCTACCTGCTGGTGACTGTCTGCAACACCCAATATGCAATATAGAAACCAACCATAGCGGTGGTATACAGGGTGGTATCAGCAATGGCGAGGACATTTACTTCCGTGTTGCATTCAAACCTGTTGCTACCTTGCTTATGGAACAGCAGACTGTAAACATGGAAGGTGAAGCAACTACAATGGACGTACGTGGACGACATGACCCTTGTGTTTTACCTCGTGCAGTCCCTATTGTCGAAGCAATGGCTGCAATGACAATACTTGATGCATTGTTGATAAGTAAGACGAACAGACTTTAAACAGTTCTTTTTCGTTAGAACTTGTATTCCAAAAGCAATTTATAAAACAAAATTAGAAGGAGTTAAATCCATTCTTCTCATGCTAACAATCTATAGATAGTAGCGGAGACTGGTATGGACTTAACTCTTTCTAATTTCTTATACCTCTTTTTACTTCCAATGAAGCTGAGCTTTCTATTCTTCTTCTCGTTTATTTCAAACTTTCAACAAAGGCGCTTAAAGCCGTTCCACCATCCAAAGAAGGCGAATAATCTTCAAGTATATTGAGACTTGCACTTCCTACTGCATCCTTTAAATCCTTTGCAGTATTCAGTACACAGATATCTCCAGCCAAGCCACACAGGTCAACCTGATCTATCTTTAGTGCCTTAATCAAATGTCGAAGAATACTCGCAGAAGATTCATTTTGCATAATAGAATACTCGTCCTTTTCTATACTATCACCCTTATATAATAAGGTAAAACCACCCTTTGACTCATTAAGAGCAACCAATAACGATTCCCAGATAGCTGCACCAACAGAATGTTGTACACAATGACGTGGCCACAATCCTCCCTCGTTTACAAAAGAACTATGATGGTAAGGATGCCAATCTGAAGTTACAATCTTCACTGTATATCCATCTCCTTGCTCCTTTACATACGTTGCCAGTGCATCCATTGCCTTGGCTGCACCATCCACAGGAAGTGAACCTGTGATAAAGTCAACTTGCGGATCGACTATTAACAATAGTTTATTCATATTTTATCATCTCATTAAGTTCTAAACTAAAAACTCTATTCTAAATTGAATTTACATTTGTCTTGATACTGCAAAATTACACTTTTTACGACTTAATCCTAATTACTTTAGAAGAAAATATCTATCAAATCAATATTTATGTTTACTGACATACAGCAAAAAGCTTTATAACAACTACAAAACCATTGCATTAAATAAAAAAGAATGCAACTCTTTTGTCAGTTCAGAAATAATATATAACTTCGCACCGAACAAACTGGGCAAATATTGTAAGCAGATATCTGACAATTTGGATTTTTCCCCTTTGCCATAAATAAGACAAGAATGGAATACTATATCAAGATTAATGAAGAAAAGAGAGGTCCATATAGCCTCAACGAATTAGCTGAACGAAAACTGGATGCGACAACGTTAGTGATGCCAACAGACGGCGTAGAGTGGATTCCTGCCAATCAGATAGAAGAGCTTCGCACACTCTTTACGGATAAAGATACTACCAACAACCCTGAAAAAACAGAAGACATACCTTTTGTTGAAGCAAGACCCATTATACAAGCTACACCACAAGAGGCAACCCAGCAGCCTCAACCAACACCAAAGAAGAAGAGCCATACGGGCTGCCTCATTGGTATTCTGCTTACAATCATTGCCTTGGTTGCAGTAATGATTGTTACTTGTCCAAAGACAGAACAACACAAGGAAGTTCTCTCTACCGTTATCACCACTACTGTGAACGATGCTGTAAATGACAATGATAACATTACAGGCAACAACTTCATCGATAATGCTTTTAGAACAATCAGCAATGCCTTTGCAGGAAAGGTGATTGAGGCTGCAGTTGATAACCTCGTCACTGTCGACAACTACGTTGTATGTTCATTGGGTAAAGTACACTACGATGGAAAGGATCATATCGTATCTTTAGGCATCTTCGGACATATCTTTACTGTAGATGAAGATGACCTTGAGGAAGCTGCAGAGTGTTATTACAAGAAGGAGGAAATAAATATGAAAGAACAGCTTAGAAAGAAAGCACAGAAAATGTTGCAGGAAAATATTATCGCACCTGCAGCCTCAGCCATTGAAGGACTCTTAGGCAGTGCGTTGGACGGACTATTTGATGACATAGACTTAGGTTCTCAGCCATCGAAGTCAAATAGAGATAGATATCTGGAGGCTGACTCTATCTAAGTGGAAAGATTAGGATTTTGCTTTCAAAATGACTATGCTATTTTGTAAAAACTTAAGAGATAGTTATTAATTATCAAGAATTTAACACGAAATTAAAAGTTTTACATATTATCTTTTGCATATAAACAATAATTTATATACATTTGCACCATTAAATTAAATTGACTTATAAGATATGAAAAGATTATTTTTAATTGGGGTAATGGTATTGTCAGCTGTTGCTGGCTTTGCTCAAAGCGATGCAAGAATTGACACTTTAAAGGAGCAGCAGAAGGTGCTCAAAATGACCACAGAGTTGAACAAACTACAGTTGGATTACGAAAAAGAAAAGGCAAATAATGTCGAACTCAGCAAAAAAGCAGCTGATGTTAATGTTGAAGCGAATGTAGCAACAACAGAATTCAATACAACAAATGCATCAAGTACTGTTAAGGATGCTAAGAGTACTATCAAGAAACTGAAGGATGCTAAGGCTATCAATAAGAAGTTAGCTAAGAGTCAGAAGACCTTAACGAAGTTGGAAAAGAAGATTGCTAAACTTCAGGCTAAGATTGATGATTCAAACAAACGAATCAAGTTTGTTAATAACTAATAGCCGAAGACAGTATTAAATCATAAGTTCAAACACTACCTTTTTCACCGAGAAGGGTAGTGTTTTCTTTTTTTATTCACGAAGATAAATTTTTATTTTCATGAAAGTAAATATTTATTTTCATGAAGAAAAATATTTTTTTTCATGAAAATAATTCGGAAGAGAGCGCAAATATCAATGCTGAAGATGTAAAACAAGTGGTAAATGGTCGCTAAATCCATTATTAAAACGCATACCATTATAATTACGGCGAGGCTTTACTCCGCCGTATTTTGTATCTTTTTCTAATAAGAACGGAGCATCATTAATACGGCAATCCTTTACCCATGAGCGAAGATTCTCACTTACAAGTATTTGGTCCAGACTCCCCCATTCTCCATGGTAACGATAAGTACCCTTTGCTCCATTGCGCCCATGTGCTCCCGTAGCTACATTGAACAACCCATGTTCATAAGCAAGTTGTAACGAAGGGCTATCTGCATAATCATTAAAATCGCCCATTACCAATAGCTTAGGATTAGCATACTGACTACGAAGAGAATCTATTGCACTACACAACCGCTCCATCACATGTTTCCTAAAGGGACGAGAATAAAGTTCACCACCCATACGGCTCGGTGCATGGAGCAGAAAGATGTGTAACGTATCGCCATTTTCTATTTCCCCTTCTACGTGTAGGATATCTCGTGTTGGGCGCATCTCACTTAGAGGTAGTACACGAATTGTATCTGCTTTTATCAATCGGAAAGAGAAAGGAGAATACAATAACGCTACATCAATACCACGAACATCATCGGAAGCAGTCATTACATATTCATAGCGAGCCTTACGTAACAAGGAACGACGAGTCAGATCAAAGAGCACGCTGTCATTCTCAACCTCACATAAACCCACTATATCAGGCAGTGTCCAACCGCTACTATCCTCACCACAAGAAATAATTGTCTGCCCTATCCTATTTAGTTTCTGCCAGTACTTAGTACGTGTCCAATGGCGAGGAGAGTCTGGCAGAAACTCATAATCATTCTTTAACGTATCATGCCGAGTATCAAACAAGTTCTCAGCATTGAGTTCAACTATCGTCAAACGAGTTTGAGCCATTGACAAGTAAGAACTCAACAGAAGCAAAAAGGTTAACCAGATGCGCATAAATTTCAGGGATGTAGAAAAGTTTTATTGTTTCTTTATCTCAATATCACGTGCCACATGATTACGTATTTTACTCAGATAGGCTTTCATTCCCACAGCATCTTTATCGTCAATAATCTGCATCAACTCTTTCAACTCTGTACGAATCTGTGCCACCTGATCATAGGTATAAGGATTAAAGAGAATCTCTTGAAGCAAATAATCGTCTTCATTCAGAACCCCCTTAGCAATACGCATATGTCGTTTAAAGGTTGTTCCGGGTGCATCTTGATGCTTCATCACAGCAGCAAAAACAAAGGTTGAAACGAACGGAATACTCAATGAATAAGCCACCGTCTTATCATGCTCTTCAAAGCTATACTCATAGATGTTCAGCCCCAGTCTCTGATAGAGGTCCTTAAAGAAGATTCGTCCCATATAATCACCTTCACTGATGATGATAGCATTCTCTTCACTCAGCTGATTAAGATTAGCAAAGGTAGGACCAAACATCGGATGGGTAGAGGCATAAGGGTGTCCGCAACGATCGTACCATTCTTTCAAGCCCGTCTTCACCGAACTAATATCTGAAAGAATACAATCTTTGGGTAAGACTGGGAGCAACTCTTCAAAAGCAGGTATCGTATATTTCACCGTTACTGCATTAATGACAAGCTCTGGCTGAAAGTCTTTTACCTCCTCTAAACTTGTAAAACGCTGGCAATTATATGTAAAGCGAAGTCGGCGTACATCTTTCTCGTATGCCGCTACTTCATGGTCGAAACTAAGCAGGTCGATGAAGAAACTTCCCATCTTACCTGCACCCATTATTAGTATTTTCATGTTTTTTGGGTGATGAGTGTTGGGTGTTGGGTGATGATGAATTGTATTAGTAGGTAGTGAATGATAAGTGTTGGGTGATGATGATTTGCATTGATGGATAGTGAATGATAAGTGTTGGATGATAATGATTTGCATTGATGGATAGTGAATGATAGGTGTTGGGTAATAATGATTTGCATTAATGGATAGTGAATGATAAGTGTTAGGTGATGACGATTTGCATCGAAGGATAGTGAATGATAGGTATTAGGTGATGATGATTTGAATTGATGGATAGTGAATGACAGATGTTAGGTGATGAGGGTTTGCGTTGCTGGGTAATAGCAAACAAATACTAAGTTTTGAAAAGTTACATTCAAGATGTTCTACTTAAAGCTGTAACAACATCTTCGACTCAATTCCTCAACACCCATCATTCACCACCCATCACCCTACTTATTCACAATTTCCAACTGTTGACGTACACTTTCCTCATGTATTAGCTCAAAAACTTGAGCAGCAAAGTTGGCATCCATACCGCAAAGACTTGCCTGTGCGCCACGCTTTTCGAGTATTTCATTATATCTACCAGCCTGAAGAATAGTCATATTATGCTCTTTCTTAAAGGTTCCTATCTCACGACAAATGCGAAAACGCTTAGCCAGAAGTCCCATTAAAGAGTTATCAAGCTCGTCTATTTGTGCACGAAGGAATCTAAGTTCTTCGGTTGTAGAGGTGTGATCACGCACTACTAAGAGAGAAAGAATATAATCAAGAATATCAGGGGTCACCTGCTGTTCTGCATCACTCCACGCCTTCTCTGGCGTACAGTGGCTCTCAACAATCAGACCATCAAAGTCTAAGTCCATTGCTTGTTGACAAAGTGGTGCAATCAAATCACGACGACCACCGATATGACTTGGGTCACAGATAATAGGAAGTCCCGGTATCCTTCGGCGTAACTCAATAGGAATCTGCCACATAGGAGCATTCCGATAGATTTTCTTATCATAGCTTGAGAAGCCACGATGAATAACTCCCAAACGCTTCAAACCGGCTTGATTAAGGCGCTGAAGCGCTCCGACCCACAGTTCAAGGTCTGGATTTACAGGATTCTTCACCAACACAGGGATGTCTACTCCCTGTAAAGAATCAGCCAAAGCCTGCATGGCAAAAGGATTGGCAGACGTTCTTGCACCTACCCAAAGGATGTCCATACCATATTTCAAAGCCACTTCAACGTGTTCAGGTGTCGCCACTTCTGTTGAAATCATCATACCAGTTTCTTCCTTCACACGCTTCATCCATGGCAAAGCCATCTCGCCATTACCCTCAAAACCACCGGGTTTTGTACGTGGTTTCCATATACCAGCACGAAAAATATGGCATCCTTTAGCAGCAAGATTACGTGCCGTACACATCACTTGTTCTTCTGTTTCAGCCGAACAAGGACCTGCAATGACTATCGGGCGCTCCTTATCGCTCGGAAGTCGCAAAGGCTCTAATTCTAACTCCATAATCATATATCTTTTATTTTTTATATACTTAATTGTTCCCCAAAGGTAATATAAATGATGTAAAAAACCATATTTTACCATTTCAAAGCTGCAATACGGTCACGTGCTTTCATCATCACCTCGTCTTTTGCACATAGCGAGATGCGCACATAACGATGTCCATTACTTCCAAAGATAAAACCGGGCGTTATGAACACACGCGCTTCATGTAGCACACGCTCTGTCAGTTGTTCTACATCAGCATACTTCTCTGGTATTTTACCCCATAAAAACATTCCGACTTGAGACTTATCAAAGGTGCAACCTAACAATGTCATGATTTCTTCTGCTATAACACGACGGCGACGATAAACCTCAATGTTATTTTGCTGATGCCATTCATCTGTATTCGTGTTCATGGCTTCTGCTGCAGCTAACTGGATTCCACGGAATGTCCCAGAGTCTATATTACTCTTCACTTTTAGTATCCAAGAGATGAACGTTGGATTAGTTACGCACATTCCTACACGCCAACCCGACATATTATAAGACTTTGAAAGGGAGTTAAACTCTATACAACAATCCTTTGCGCCAGACACTTGTAAAAGGCTCAACTTCTCCCCTTCATTGAGAATAAACGAATAAGGGTTGTCGTTTACCACAACGATATCATGGCGACGAGCAAAGTCAACTAAGCGTTGATAGGTTTCACGACGAGCATTTCCACCTGTGGGCATATTCGGATAGTTAGTCCACATTAGGCGAACACGGCTCAAATCCATTCTCTCCAAAGCTTCAAAATCTGGCTGCCAATCATTATCTTCCCTCAAATCATAGTTGATAACCTCTGCTCTAAGTAGTCGAGAAAGAGCGGTGTAAGTTGGATAACCGGGGTTAGGTACCAACACCTGCTCACCAGGATTGACGAAAGCTAAGGTTACATGTAGGATACCTTCCTTAGAACCGATAAGCGGTTGAACCTCTGTAGCTACATCAACATCAACTCCATACCATCGTTTATAAAACCTAGCCATAGCCGAACGGAGTTCTGTGATTCCGATTGTGGGCTGATAACCATGCTCTGTTGCTTGACTGGCTACCTCACAAAGTTTATCAACAGTTTGCTTTGAAGGTGGCATATCTGGGCTTCCTATTGCCAAGGAGATAATGTCTTTCCCATCTGCATCCATCTTTGCCACTTCCTTCAGTTTACGTGAGAAGTAGTATTCTTGCACTTCATTCACGCGATTTGCTGGCTGTATCATAAGCTATTCTTTTGTTTTCATTTACTTTATTCCGCCTACAGAGACATTGCCTCAGTACACCTAACACCTAATTCTCCTTATACTCCCCTAATATCTTGATGCTCTTTACCAAAGGAGTAATGGCATTTATCGACTGGCGATAGCGAGTGAGATTATCAAAGGTCAAATCTACATAGAAGAGATATTCCCACTCATGACCAATAACTGGGAGCGATTGAATCTTCGTAAGGTTAATGTCATAGAAAGAAAGAATTGTCAACACCTTACTTAAAGACCCCTCTTCGTGAGGAAGAGAAAATACTATACTTGCTTTATCAACCTCTGTCAATGGGCGAAGGAAGTCGGCTTTCTGTGGATGACAAGCCACAAGGAAACGAGTAAAGTTATGTTTATTATCTTCTATAGAGTCTTCCAATATCTTCATTCCATAGAGTCTTG
This sequence comes from uncultured Prevotella sp., assembly GCA_947095945.1. Lineage (GTDB taxonomy): Bacteria > Bacteroidota > Bacteroidia > Bacteroidales > Bacteroidaceae > Prevotella. The sequence goes on along the minus strand of CAMUQM010000001.1, from coordinate 8,900 downwards.
CAGCATCAGCAGAACAGATAGCAGCACAACCACGACAGTGATTCTCTACAATATAAGCTGCTGAACCAGCCGTATCTTCCTTTTCTACCGCTTTTATTGTAGGGTGATTGCTAAGAAACAAACGACATTGCATGAGCGCAACAGGGTGAGAGTGAACCTCCGTAATGGCTGACCAGTCGTCATTTGGCAGACAGCAGATACAATGTTTGATGTGCAGACGCTGTTCACCAACAACCGTTGTGCCTGACTTACGAAGAAGGTCATAATTATGTAACAGACTCCCTGCTATCGTATTCTCAATTGCAAGCATGGCAATGGCAGTAGGGTCTGCACCCACTTTCTCAAACACCTCTTCAAAGGTGGTGCAACAAGTGAGTTGTACCTGTTCATCGGCAAAAAATGTATGGGCGGCAATATCGTGAAAACTGCCCCTTTCTCCTTGTATAGCTATTCGTTTCATCCGCTTTGTTTGCTTTATAGTTACATCTCCAAAGGTTACTAAACGAAAACGGTCCAACTCATTTTTGAGCGGGACCGTTTCGTTTTATTTTTCTATAATTATATGATTCTCATAAGTTGAAATCTACACGCAACCTCCCGCTTTACAATTATTTGCAAAGTAAAAATAAAAGTAACGGAAAGATACATAAGACATGCTCATATTCTTCAAATTCATTTGTATTCGGATACAAATGTATTACTTTTATTTTTTATAACCAAATAAATTAAACAGAAAATAATTCTTTTTTATTCATTTTCTACGCCTTTACTTGCATAAAAATCCACTACCACCTTATTAAAAGATAATAGACATAATTACATTTAACTGCTGTTTAAATCGAACTAACTAAATCAACACTGATAACTTACGCCATAATACAAAGTAATTAGCGCTCAGCACCATTGGTGCTCACCATCAACACAACACGTGCTGGGCATCAACACATTCATTAAAAAGAGAAGAAAGACCCTATGTTATTGATAAGCAAGACCTCATTAAACCCTTATATCTGACTTATGCGGAAATGTTTAGCACTAAATGCATTATATCTTTCTATTAAAAAAGGAAATTCTGAGTAACATATAAACTTTTTTACTATCTTTGCATAAGATAGGCTGCGCTCGGCAATAAGAAAGTAAACTTTCATTGCACTTGCTGGCACTATCTTTGCATAAGATAGGCTGCGCTCGACAATAAGAAAGTAAACTTTCATTGCACTTGCTGGCACTATCTTTGCATTAAGAACAAAACAAAGAGCTATGAAGCAGTTATATGCAATACTGACAGCGACAATGCTTAGCGTTGTTCTCTGTTCATACGCACAGGAGCAGAAACAATTCCGACTCGTGAATGGAAATGGTATGGAAGCGGTTATCAGCAACTATGGCGCACGCCTTGTTTCGCTTACTGCCCACAACTGGAATGGTAGATTGGAACCTGTCGTAAAGGGATATACTAATAAGGAGGAATATTCGAAAGAAAGAACTTTGGGGGCTACCCTCATCTACTTTGGTAAGAATAACGAGGAGACACTGTCTGGAAAGATGTGGGAGCTTGTTAGTTCTGACAACCAATCGGTTACTTTACGATATGTGACTTCAGAGGGAGAGAATGGATTAGATGGGAAGTTAAACGTTACGGTTACCTATACTCTATCTGACCAAAATGCGCTTGATGTAGACTACCGTGTTGCAACGACAGCTGATACAAAGTTGGAAGTTACAAATGGTATCTGCTTTAACTTATCAGGAGAGATGCACCGCTCTATCCTCAAACAACACCTTTGGGTTGATGCTGTTCAGATTAATACTTATAACGCTCAAAGACAGTTGACAGGTGTGCTTCAACGTATAAAAAACACTCCATTCGACTTTACCAAACCAAGAGAGATTGGTGAGCGTATCAAGAGTACGAGTAAGGGATATGACAATGCCTATCAGTTGCGACATCCAGACAACATGCAGAAGGCGGCAGCAATTCTCTTTGATGCACAGAGTGGACGTGCTATGACGGTCTATTCAAGCGAGCCAACACTTAACATCAACACTTATGGTAAGGAGAGTTGCAGTATTTCATTACAGCCAATTCACGCTGGATATAACAGTGGTATGGAGAAGGTAAGTAACGAATTACACCCAGGACAGGTATTCCATAGTGCCACGGTTTTCTTCTTCACAACTGATCCTCCACTGATTATGCGCACGAAATAATACGAAAGAATAAAGAACTTCAGTATTACTCGAAAGCGAATATGCCCAGTTTGAAAAAGCACTAATTATCTTTAAAATCCTTGGCAGTTGGCTGCCAAATATTTATATTTGCAAGTAAATGAGGAAATATAGTTTCATAATAGCAGCTATTCTCTGTGTACCATTGTATGCACAGAATACGAAAGGGAACCACAATGGGGACACTTCCAATGTGGAGCCTATAGAGTCAGCACGTCTACAAGGTCCACGCGAAGCCACAGAGGCAGAGAAGGAGTATGCCAGACGTATGGCTGAAGACCGTGCACAACAGGCACAGATTGACAATAACCTGCCTCTCATTACAGAGAACGGACAAACCGTTACACCAAATGATTTCTATTATCCCGCTTGGGGTTATGGTGTTGGAGCATGGAGATTACATAAGGGATTGAACATCAACCTTAGTGCTTCAGCCTTTGCAAGCTTTGGACACGGAAACAATCATGGTGCTGGCTTCTCTCAGGATGTATCATTGATGTATGTAACAAACCTATCTAAGAAGGCTACATTGGCTGTTGGTGGATATGTAAACCATCTTACCTATCGTGGAGATAACTACTTCGTAGGAGGTGTCAATGCTGTTCTTGGATATCAGTTTAATGAACATTGGAGTGCATACGCTTTCGTACAGAAAGCCTTTACATCCAACAATTTCGGACAAGTCTTTGGCTATGGAGGTTATGCATCACCTTATTGGGCTGGCTATGGTGGCTGGGGTTATTCTCCTTTCGACTATGGTTATGCTTCAATGGGATACGGATATGGTCCGATGGGATGGGCATATGGGGCTGGAGTTAGTCGCTATATGGATAGAATCGGTGGTGGTGTGACCTATCAATGGGGCTCTAAGAACCAGAATTCTATATCTGTTAGCGTAGAGTTTGACCATGTCCCTACACAACACAATGGTTTCTACAATTCTAATCGGTATGATTATCCAGTGAGATAAAGAGATACTAACTTTTCGTTCACATAAAACAATAGAGTTTACTATTACCACAGTGCATTGCTGAACAGGTAATTAGTAAACTCTATTTGTTTTATATAAGGCTAAAAACATTTTACTTCATCCATCGTAACCGAAGACTATTGAGTACAACACTGACACTGGAGAATGCCATTAAAGCACTTGCCCACGACGGAGTTATCTGCCAATCAATACCGAAAACATAAAGTAAACCAGCGGCTAAAGGTATGCAGACGATATTATAAATGAATGCCCAGAAAAGGTTTTCCCAAATCATTCGCACCGTATTACGGCTCAATTGTATTGCATCGGGGATAGCCGCAAGGTCATCTCCCATCAGTGTAACCTGCGCAACATCCATTGCAACATCCGTACCCTTGCCAATAGCAATACTAACATCAGCCAAAGCCAAAGCTTGTGTATCGTTAATACCATCACCAACCATTGCAACACGCTTTCCTTCAGTCTGTAACTGCCTAACAAGATTCTCCTTATCTTGTGGCAACACCTTACTATGATAGTGTTTAATTCCAGCCTTTTTCGCCCAATAGCAAGCTGCATCTTCCTTATCACCACTCATCATATAGACTTCTATTCCTCGTTTCTGCAAAGCTTCCATAGCCTCCTGCGCATTGGGTTTTAACGTTTCTCGCTCCTCAAAAGGGAGATTATCAGCCTTCGTAAAATTTATATTCTTATTAGGAATGGTTAAAGTTCCCGTCTTATCTGTCACTAACACATTGACCTTACGCAAACTCTCTAAGGCTGCAGCATCCTTAATAAGAATCTGCTTCTGAGCCGCTTTGCCTATACCAACCATAAGAGCTGTTGGCGTTGCAAGCCCCATTGCGCATGGACAAGCAATAACCAAGACCGCAACAGCTGACATAATAGCCTGAGGTAGATTACTATTTCCTCCTATCAACCACCACAACAGAAAGGTTGTAAAAGCAATACAAACAACAACTGGGACAAAAATCAACGCCGCCTTATCAACAATTCGCTGTACAGGAGCTTTAGAACCTTGTGCCTCCTGCACCATTCTTATAATATGCGCTAAGGCTGTATCTTCCCCAACTTGTCGAGCACGCATACGAAACTTACCTTGACTGGGAATCGTACCAGCCAACACTTTTGCTCCTTTCTTCTTCTCTACAGGGGTCGGTTCACCCGTTATCATACTCTCATCAACGTATGCTGCATCAGCTGTCATAAAGCTTTCTGCCCATATTACCTCACCATCTACAGGCACCTTCTCACCGGGTCGAACCTCCAAGACATCCCCTACCTCAATCGTTGAGAGCGGAACTTCCTCTATCTTATCACCATCAACAACGTGTGCAGTCTTTGGTGCCATTCCCATCATCTGACGAATAGAAGATGCAGTACCGTCTTTTGCTTTCTCTTCCAATAACCGACCTGTCAAGACGAAGGTGATAATCATTACCGAAGCATCGAAATATGTGTGCCAAACAATTCCCCTACTCGACCAAACAATATCGCCCCAAAACGTATTAAACATACTGAATAGGAAAGCAATACCAGTAGACAAAGCCACTAATGTATCCATGTTAGCAGAACCATGAAGCAACTGCTTAAACGAAGAAACATAAAACTGACGACCACAATAAAGCATGTTTGCCAAAGCTATCAATAATGAGATTTGATTGGCAACATCGCGAGAGCCCAACTCTATCCACCTCATAGACACACACATCACGGCGATTGCAAACAACCATGATAATAGTGTCTTACGCTTCAACTGAACATACTCACGTTTCTCAATCTCCTCTACAGACGTCTCCTTATCAATCACTAAGTCATAGCCAAGTGCATTGATTTCAGCCTTCATCTTCTCCAACGATACCACATTAGGATCATAATCTACCAAAGCCGAACGGGCTGGTAGAGAAACAGATGCAGAATTAATGCCTTCAAGTTCGTTCAACCTCCTTTCGACATTAGCAGAGCAGGCCGAACAAGCCATGCCAATAACAGGAATTGTTTGCTTCATAGTATAAACAATTATAGACTCATCTCAAAACGTCCACTGTTATCTACAGCTTCCTTAAGTTGAGAAGGAGTAACCTTACTATCATCATACGCGACTGTAACATTAGCATCTTCAAGATTAACCTCAGCAGATTCAACACCTGCAACAGCGCTTAAGGCATTCTCCACTGTTGTTTTACAATGAACACACTTCATACCGCTTACAGCAAAAACATTCTTCTTCATAAGTCTTTCTATTAATATTATACCCTACAAGTTTATCTTTACTTGATGCTTGCAAAGTTAAACATATATTATATATGAAGCCTTATAAAATTATGGATAAAGATTATAACTTATCGTATTAGCACATAAATAAAACAACCATCACATCTTAAAAGTATGCGATTTCACAAAACGAACACTGCGAAATATATTTACAAAGACTACAACTCATTCTGCATTTAAATATAAAAAAAGCCCTTAAAAACCGCCCTCGCAACCAACTAGTTATCAATTACTTATAAAATAGCGCAAGAAAAGGTGCTTAATTAGAGTTCAAAAGGGCGTTAGTTAGCTTCGAAAAGATGCCCTTTTAGAAGCCAATTAAGGCTTAATTGAACTGTTATTAACGCTTAAATAAAAAACAAAGGGTAAAATATTATTACAAACAGTACGGTATTACGCTATTAAAACTCTCGTCTAATGCCTCTTTATACACTTCTCTATCGCACCATGACCATAAGAAGAAACCTTATGCTCATCTATAGACTATAAGATTATCGTTAGCAAGAACAGCTTAAAGTTTATCTAATGGTGTACGAAGAATATTTTTCGTCGACTTGAATTGACTTGGAGTCATGCCCGTTACTGACTTAAACTGGCTGGAAAGATAGCCCACAGAAGAATAATTCATACGAAGGGCTATCTGTGTCAGAGTCAACTCGTCATATCGGATAAGTTCTTTCACGCGCTCAATACGCAATTCTATATAATAACGTTCTATGGTCTTTCCCTCAACTTCTGAAAAGAGCTTTGAAAGCGCACTATAGTCTTGACGAAGTTCAGAAGATAGGTAATCACTAAGATTGCTTGAACTTTGATTATCATGGTAATGTACAAGTCTGATTAAAGCAGACTTGATGTGATCGATAGTTTGCTGACGACGGTCGTCAAGAAGTTCGAAACCAAGCTCTTTAAGGACTATCCGAAGGGTAGCTAATTGGGATGAAGATGGGACTTCTTCAATACTAACCTCACCTAATTCCACCTTTGTTGGGTGTAAATCAAGCTGCTGCAAAGTTTGGCTAACAGCCATTTTACAGCGGTCACAAACCATATTTTTAATATAAAGTGTACTCATACGGATGCTTTCCTTTCTGCTGCTTCGCGTGTAAACTCACGAAAAGTGTAAATAACGATTGGTACTGTAAGCACAAAGGAAAGCAAGTCACTGACTGCCTGACACATCTCTACACCTAACAGTCCAAAATAAGATGGGAGAATAAAGATAAGCGGAATAAAGAACAAACCTTGTCGAGCAGCAGCCAAGATATTAGCTCGCCACGGCTTACGACAGGTCTGAGCAAGCATATTACTTGCCAAAATAAGTGCATTAACAGGGAAAACACAAAGTTGCCAGCGCAATGCAACGACACCTATTGCTATCACTTCAGGGTCATCACGGAAGACACCTATAAGCGAATCACTTATCATCCAGCCAACAATAGCCAACACAATAAGGAAAATAGTACCGATAGTAACCGTGAACTTATAGGCCTCCTTCAAACGATCATATAAGCCTGCACCATAACAAAAGCCACAGACAGGCTGAAAGCCTTGTCCCAATCCGATGACAACAGCAAAAGAAAGCATTGCTATACGTCCGACAATACTCATTGCAGCAATAGCAGAATCGCCATAAGCACCAGCTGCTAAGTTTAAGGACATAGTGGCAATACAAGCTAAACCTTGCCTCATAAAAGAAGGACTACCTCCATAGAAAATCTCCTTATACATCTGTATTGAAGGCGAAAAATTGCGAAACTTGATAGCAATATTCTCTCCCCTACGTGCCATGAAGAAAAGTATAACAAAAGAAACAATCTGACCTACAACTGTTGCCCAAGCTGCACCACTGACCCCCAAACCACAAGTAAAGATAAAGAAAGGGTCAAGGAGCACATTCAATACAGCACCTATCACAATACCATACATCGCAAAGTTAGCATTTCCTTGTAAACGCATCTGATTGTTTAAGGTAAGTGAAGAAGTCAAGAAAGGTGCACCAAGGAGAATAACCTGCATATAGTCTTCCGTGTAAGGAAGAATAGTAGGCGTACTTCCAAGCATCAACGAAAGTGGTGTAAGGAATATTTCACCAAGAATAAGAATGACTAATCCAAAAAAGAAAGAGCTAAAAAAGCCTGTGGAAGCCATTTTTACAGCATTCTCATGGCGACGTGCTCCCAACTCACGAGAGATATAATTACCCGAACCATGCCCAAAGAAAAAGCCCATTGCCTGCACGAAAAACATTAGAGAGAATACTATTCCCACAGCTGCAGTTGCTTGTGTATCAATCTTGCCAACAAAGAACGTATCGGCAATATTGTATAATCCCGTTACAAGCATTGATATAATCGTCGGTATAGCCATTGTGACAATCACACGATGAACCGGAGCTTGTGTCAGAAAAGTATAGTTATCTGTATGTCCATGCATAAGCATTTCATTCTTTTTCCTTAATACAAAGATAAATAAATAATTCAGATTCAAATTCGTCTTCAATCACAAACCATCGTTCAAAGCCCAGATTTATGATTTTAGTCAAGTCATTTTGCTGAGTACAAGAATTAGAATTTTACAGGGATAGATATTCCCCAGTGTCCGACAAAACATATTTATGCCGAACAAGAAGCTTATCTATCCCTGCTTTAAAAGCGTAAAAACGCTCCCAGTATATTATCTAATTAATGACGTTCGAGTAGAATTTGAACAATACGTTCTGCTGAACGACCATCCCAACGCTCTGGAACACCACACTTCTTCCAAGTTCCTGATACCATATCAGACAACGCCGAACGGAGTAGTTCTGGGTCTTCACCAACCAGAACATTAGAACCAACCTTTGCTGTTTCAATATGCTCGGTATAGCTATTGAGCGTGATACATGGCACACCATTGAATGTTGCTTCCTCAGCAACATTACCAGAGTCTGTAATAATACCCTTAGCATGAGCCGTAAGATAAGCAAACTCAAGATAACCCAATGGCTTCACGACGTGAAGGTTATGCAGTTTGATATTCTTCTTCAAGCTAAGTGCCATGATAACTTGTACAGCTGAGTCACGAAGAGGAGCAATGATTGGCATGTCACCAGCAGTCTCACTCAATACGTGTAACATTCGCTCAAGATTATCTTGGTCAGCTAACAACGCCTTACGATTCAATGTAAAGACAAGATAGTTACCCTCCTTCAAAGGTAAGCCAGCCAACTCGTCGATATCAGAAAGTTTCATTCCTTCAATTCGTTCACGGTCATAGCGAATATTATCAATGAGGATATTACCCACCATATAAACCTTCGAGAGTTCTGCACCTTCCTTATTTGCAATGCTGTTGTTGCTAAATCCAGCTGTAAAGAGTATGTCTGAAAGACCATCAATCACCAAGCGATTGATTTCCTTAG